>CBDUWM010000008.1:0-15003 GCA_965370925.1 uncultured bacterium | reverse complement strand
ATCTTAAAAAGATATTGAACTTCCTTATTATCTCTTTTTTTAATATTGTCTTGAGAAATACCCCAAAATGAGATATATTCTATATCTTCATTTATTAAGTATTTCATTATTGTTATAGCAGCGTTCATTCCATGGTAATGTCCCATAGAACTAATCATACCTTTTTGTTTCGCCCATCTTCTATTTCCGTCAGGAATAAGGGCTATGTGTTTAGGATTCATATGTTTTATTATAATAAAAAGAATGTTTTTTGGATACTTGACATATATAATAAATGGTGGCATTATGTAGGTGATACTATGCCTGACCATTTGGCAGGACAACAAGTTAGATCTCTCTACCCCTTTTATGGATTAGAGGGCAAGCTCGTTTATATAAGAGTTAATGTGGAGATGAAAGGAAGTGAATATATTGTACGTTAATTTTTATCATGTAAAGAAATTACTTAAGGATAAAATTGATCTTCAAGCTTGGTATTTAGCTTGTCAGCTAGAAGATTTTATAAAAAGATACGTTTATCATAATTTATTTATTATAATAGAAAGGAAGACAGTTTCTAATCGGCATGGTAGTATTGATTATTTTGTTTTGTGCCATGTTAAGCCTAAGTATAAGTTCTGGATATTCTCTATAGGAAAGAAAAACATAGAACTTGCACGAGTTAAAGTTTCCAATAACAATCCTGATGGTTCTTCCGTTATCCATATTTCTGATTATCATATTAAACAGTATTTGGTGACACCTTTCTTTCAAAAAAGAGCTGCAGAACTTTTTGAAAATAATGGAATAAAGGTTTCTATTCACAGCAAATAGAATATTTGGATGCCTCTATAATAGAGGCTTTTTATTTACAATAAAGGTAAATGTTTTGTTTATTAACTATATTGATACCACGTGTACGAGACATATTGACAATATATGGTCCTTTTGTTAATATATATTGTTGTAAATTAAAGAAAGAAAACTATGTCAACATCGAAATCATCAGGTTCCACAAGACTTGGAAGAGATTCCAACCCAAAATATTTAGGAGTTAAGAAATTCGGAGGCCAATCAGTTAAGACAGGCCAAATTATCATAAAACAAAGAGGAACTAAATTCATTCCAGGAGAGAATGTTAAGAAAGGTTCAGATGACACTTTATATGCAATGAAAGATGGATTAGTAACTTTCATTACAAAAAGAAGGGTTAGGTATAATGGGACTCAAAGAATAGCAAAAGTGGTTACAGTTAAGTAATCATTTTTCTTTTAAGATAATAAAAGAGCAATCAAATTCTGATTGCTCTTTGTCTTTAGAATAAATTGTTATTTTATTTCAAAGACATGTCCGATGAAGTCTCCATTGTGGAATTGAAAGGTTCCGAGATACTCTAAGCTATTAAGACCCTCATTGATTGGATGCCCAGTGCCAGCAACTCTAAAATTACGAGTTTCAATTTTAGCATTTGGATTAACGAGTGCCCACATTTGAGCATCGCCATGTTGTTCTTGCACTGTTAGAATTTTAGCATTCTTTGGCATATCAATGGAAAAGTTGTCTTTTTCCATTGATATATTATATTTATATACAGTAAGCATTATTTACCACCTTTCTGATATAAACATAACATGAAGTTAGATGTTTGTCAATGGATATCAAAAAAGTGGCTATTTTTCATAACCACTTTTCTTTTACCTTGTTTTTTTTATTCTTTATTCCTCTCCTTCAACTACAAGTTTAATATTAGCTTCAATTCCCATATCAAAGTCTATTTTGATATCAAACTCCCCTGTCTCTTTGATAGGGTTTTCTAATATAATTTGCTTTTTATCAATTTCATATCCTGAGTTTTTAAGTTCTTCTACAATCTTTTTATCATTGATAGATTCAAATAATTGTCCTTGATCACCAATTTTAGTTTTAATGATTAATTGGTATCCATCTAATTTAGATGCTATTTCTTGGATATTTCCTAATTTCACTTCTGCCTTTGCTTCTGCCTCCTCTCTTAGCTTATCTAATTTTGCTAGTTCAGGTTCAGTAGCTAAAATTGCTAGATTCTTTGGGAACAAGCTATTTCTTGCATAACCATCTTTAACATCTTTGACATCATATTTTTTACCTAATTTTGCTATATCTTCTAATAGAATTATTTTCATATGTTTATTTATTTATTAATTATATCTTATTGAATATTTGTTATAATATCAAGGGCTTTATCTAATTGTGGGTCATTCTCATTTTCATAGTCTTCTTCTGTCATTTCCACTTTATGGTCAGGTTCAATTCCCTCTCCATCAATAATTTCCTTATTTGGAGTCATCCATTGAGCAATAGTCACCTTAAGCATAGAGTCATCTTTCTGAATTAAAGGTGTTTGTACAGAACCTTTTCCGAAAGTCTTTACTCCTACTAATTCTCCTCTGTTATTGTCTCTAATAGCAGCAGCCATGATTTCTGCACCAGATGCTGTTCCTCCATTTACAAGACAGATGACTTTGATTTCTGGATCAGATAACATTCCATTGAATATTGTTTTGTATACTTCTTCGTCATTGATTTTTCCTTTTCCTTCTACCAATACAATCTTATCTTTTTCTAGGAAAAATGATGATACTTCGTATGCTTGATCAAGTAATCCTCCGGGATTGTTTCTTAAGTCAACTATGATGTGTTTGATTTTATCTCTTTTCAATTGTAGTGTTTCTTCTTGAAAGCTTTTTAATGTGTGATTGGTAAATTGATATATTTTCATATATCCAACTTTAGTACCATTATATTCTTTTACCTCATATTTGATTGTAGGAAGTTCTATTGTTCCTCTGGTGATTTTAATTTCTTTTAATTCGCTGTTTCTTAAAATCTTTAAATTCACTTGTGTTCCTTTTTCTCCTCTGATTTTTGATACAGCTTCATGTAGTGTTAATCCCTTTGTTGTTTCTCCATCAATTTCTAAAATGATGTCCTTTGCTCTCATTCCTGCTTTCTGTGCTGGAGTATCATCTAATGGTGCTACTACAGTTAGGATTTTGTCTTGCATTTCTACTTCCATACCTACTCCTTCAAAGTCCCCTGAGATACTTGTAGATATTATTTCTGAATCTTTTGGATCAAAGAATACTGTATATGGGTCATCTAAAGATGCTACCATACCCTCTGCTGCTCCATATACCATTTTCTGATAATCTAAGGGTCTTAAGTAATAACCCTCTACATTATTCCATGTCTCCCATAAAACTGAGAAATCTACTCCCTCAATATCTGGTCTTGGCACTGGACTTACATATTTCTGATATTGTACTCCTGAGAGGAAGCCAATACTCATTATTATTGCAAAAGATATTAGTTTTTTCATATGTGATATCTTAACTGATTTTAATATATTTTTCAATAAAAAAACACCTCATGGAGAGGTGTATAATGATTTCTGATATTCTTTTGTTGTTATCAAAGAATTTTCAGGAACTCGTATTCTGTATATAGGGCTTGGGACAAAGATCTCTAGTACCCAAGGATTTCTGATATTGTATTCTCCTTTGATAATATATCCCTTTGTTCCTTTGAAGATAATGTGGGTAATTTTTGTTCTTACTATTCTATTTTGTTTTTGGAATCTAATGTCACCTTTTCTGAAGAATTTAATTACTTTTTGGATAATTGGTTTATTATCAATTTCCATTTTGTATTCATCATATATTATTGACATATGGCTTCTGTCTATCATTTTTGGCATTGGTAACATTTTCTCATATTCATATAGATAGTAGTTTCTATCAAATGGAATAATTGGTATTTTCTCAAATTTTACCAATTTCACTTTATAGGAACAAGAATAAACTCCAGAAGCTATAATGCCGAATAAGATACCCATAGCAATAAAAAGACCTAATAATAACCAGATAGAGTTTCCTATTGGTGGGATAAAGAATTTCATAATCCCCCAACATAGTACGCCAAAGGTCATTCCAATGTAGATAAAGTACATAAATTGTACTCCTTTCTTTGTTAATCTGCTTAACTTTATATACCTTATTTCGGCTTGTTATTCAATTGACATGTATATATAGTATTGTATTATAGAAAAGGAGGTTTTTGATGATTGTGATGAGGAGACTTAGGTCTTCTCTTTTTATATATAAAAACAGCCCTGTATTTTGGGCTGTTGCGTAGTTATTCTTTGTTAACTAATACTGCGATTCCATATCCAATTAATGCAAAGATTCCGAATAGAATTCCAAGCACAATTGCTCCTGTAGTACTCCATTTTCTGTACTCTGCAATTTGCCAGCATCTTACAACTGAAAAAATAAAGATACCAAGTCCGATTAAAGTAGCAAATACATTCATTATTCTACCTCCTTTGTTAATCTTCTGAGATGTGGTGCCCCTAGAAGGAATCGAACCCTCGTCAATGGCTTAAAAGGCCACTGCTCTACCATTGAGCTATAGGGGCATGGTAAATACTTTGTAAGTATAAGCAAAAAATAGAAAGTTGGCAAGAGTTATTATAACCCTTGCTTTTGCAACTCTTCTATTAGTTTCTTCTGTTCCTTATTTATCTTTTCTGGAGTTTGAACCATTATTTTAACATATAAATCTCCTACTCCTCTTTTTGAAAAATGAGGTATTCCTTTTTTAGAGTTTTTGAATACTTCTCCTGATTGAGTGTTTTTTGGAATCTTAAGTTCAATATTCTTATTGTCTAAGAACATAAATTTTGTTTTACCTCCTAAAATTGCTGTAGAAAAAGGAATATTCTGTGTGAAGTATAAGTCATCTCCCTCTCTTTTATAATCCTTATTCTCATTCACAATAACTCTGATGTATAGGTCTCCTGCTTCTGTATTTCTTCTTCCAACATTACCTCTTTGAGAAAGAGAAAATATTTGCCCAGAATCTACTCCTGCTGGAATTAATACATCTATATCCTCTTCTCCTTTGATAATTCCCTCTCCATTACATACATTACATGGAGTTTTTGGTTTATATCCTTCTCCCCTACACTCTGGACATGTATTTAATTGAGTGAAAGTTCCAAATGGAGTTCTGTGCATTGTCTGTACTTTTCCTCTTCCATTACAAGCAGGACATTTATCAATGTCTGTTCCAGGCTCTGCTCCATTTCCATTACATCTATTACATTTGATGTATTTATTTACTTTGATTTTCTTTTTAGATGAAGACAGAGTGTCTTTTAAATCCATAACTAAATCAACTTTGATATCCCCTCCTTTTTCTTTTCTTTGCCCAAAGCCTGCTTGTCCACCAAAGAACTGGGAGAATATATCTCCTAAGTCTCCAGCATCAGAGAAGTTGAAGTCAAAGCCTCCTGCATTATAGCCATGTCCTGCTGATTGCCCATCATTTACATAACCAAACCTATCATACTGAGCTTTTTTATCTTTATCAGATAATATTTTATATGCTTCATTGATTTCTTTGAATTTCTCTGGATCACCATTTTTATCAGGATGGTGTTTGTGAGCTAAGTTATAGTAGGCGTTTTTAATTTCATCCTGGGAGGACTCTTTGGTCACTCCTAGAACTTTGTAATAGTCTTTACTCATATATTATTTCTCTTCTTTGAATTCTCCTTCTTTTGGTTCTTCTTTTCCTTCTGCCTTTGGTTCTTCTGGTTTATCTTCCTTATACATAGCAGATCCAATCTTCTGAATAAGAGTAGAAAGCTCTTCTGCTTTTGTTTTTATTTCTTCTGCATTTTCAGAATCTTTTAGCTTCTTAAGTTCTTCTAACTTATCTTTGATTTCTTTCTGTATGTCTTCTGAAACTTTATCTCCATTTTCTTTTAGAGTTTTTTCTGTTTGATAGACTAAACTTTCTGCATGATTCTTTGTTTCAATCAATTCTCTTTTCTTTTTATCTTCTTCTTCATTTAATTCTGCTTCTTTCTTTGCTTTCTCAATTTCTTCTTTAGAAAGTCCTGAAGATCCTTCCACTTTAATACTTTGAGTTTTTCCACTTGCTTTGTCTTTTGCAGAAACTGTTAGTATTCCATTTCCATCAATATCAAATTTAACTTCAATTTGAGGAATTCCTCTTGGTGCTGGTGGGATACCATCTAATAGGAATTTACCTAAAGATCTGTTGTCTTGAGCCATCGCTCTTTCTCCTTGAAGTATGTTAATCTCTACTCCTGGTTGATTATCTGCAGCAGTAGAATATATCTGAGATTTAGATGTAGGAATAGTAGTATTCTTTTCAATCATTTGAGTTGCTACTCCCCCCATTGTTTCAATTGAAAGTGATAGAGGTAAAACATCTAATAAAAGAACTGATTTGATATTACCTTCTGTGTCTCTTCCAGACTTTGCAGCTGAGATGATTTCTGCTTGAATAGCAGCACCTAATGCTACAACTTCTGCAGGATTCATACTCTTATTTGGTTCTTTGTTGAATTCTTTTGCAATAGCTTCTCTTACTCCTGGGATTAGAGTTGATCCTCCTACTAAAACAATCTCATTTATTTCTGATTCAGAACCTAGTTTAGGTTCATCTTTCTTGTTTATAGCTTCCTTTATTGTTTCTTTTGTTCTTGTTATAGACTTTGTGATTAAGTCAGAACATAGTTCATTGAATTTTGCTCTGTTAATTTTTTTAAGTAAGTGAATGGGACCATCTGTTCCAGATGTGATGAATGGTAAATTGATTTCTGTTTCAGTTGAAGATGATAATTCAATCTTTGCTTTTTCTGCTGATTCTTTTAATCTCTGAAGAGCTAAAGAATCTTTTGATAAATCAATTCCATTTTCATTATTGAATTCTTTGATTAGCCAATCAATAATTCTTTGGTCAAAGTCATTTCCTCCTAAGTGAGCTTCTCCTCCTGTAGCAATAACTTCAATGGCATTGGGTGCAATGTTTAGAATTGTTACATCAAATGTTCCTCCTCCGAAATCATAAACTAATACCTTAGAGTTTTCTTTTTTTCCTAGACCATATGCTAATGCTGCTGCTGTTGGTTCGTTGATAATTTTTAAGACATTAAATCCTGCTATCTCTCCTGCAGCTTTTGTTGCTTTTCTTTGGGAGTCATCAAAGTTTGCAGGACATGTGATAACAACATCCTTAACATCTTCTCCTATTTTTTCCTCTGCGTCCTTTTTTATCTTCTGAAGTATCATTGAAGATATTTCAATTGGAGAATGCCATTTATCTCCTAGTTTGATTTGAACATTGCCATTCTGACCTTCTTTTGTCTCATAAGGCATTTTTTTTAATTCTTTTTGAATCTCTGCATCGGAGAATTTTCTTCCAATAAATCTTTTTACTGAATGAAGAGTGTTCAAGGGATTTGTTACTGCTTGTCTTCTAGCAAGAGTGCCAATTAGTCTTTCATTGTTTTTTGATAATGCGACTACTGAAGGTGTAGTTACTGAACCTTCTCTATTCTCTAATGCTTTTGGTTCTCCGTTTATTATACTTGCTGCAGTAGACATTGTTGTTCCTAAGTCTATTCCTAATATTTTTGACATATATTTATTTTGTTATTTTAACCTTTCCAGGTCTGATTATTTTATCTTTGTATTTGTATGCTACTAATAGAACTTCTTTTACTATACTTCCCTCTCCTTCTATTACCTCTGCTGTATTTGGATCATATTCCTTATCCAGTAAATCTAGTTTTTCTATTCCATTGTTTCTTAGATATGATTCCAGGAGTTTTTTTATTGCAAGGAGTCCTATAATATCTGGTGTCTGTTCTTTTACACTCTTTTCTGCCAGATCGAAATTATCCATAATCTCTATTATTGATAGAGAGTTATCAAGCATTCTGTATTCAAGTAATTCTTTGAATCTTTTTGATTCGTCTTTTTTATAATTGATAAAGTCTGCTCTTTCTCTTTTAAATTTTTCTATTAAATCTTTGTTTTTCATATACCTTTTAGATATTTATTTGCTTTTTTTATTAAATCAATATTTCTTTTGTATGTCATTCTCTTTGGTCCTATTAATGCTAAGTATGCAATTCTGTTTTTCACTTCACATTTAGATAACATCAATGAGAAATCTTTTGCTTCTGGGAACCCTATCTCATTCCCAATGTATATGAGAACATCATCAGGATTGTTTTTTATAATCTTGGGGAAATTCTTTTCTAACTTAGAAATCATTTTAATAAATTGTTTTACATATTCTGAGTCTTGGAATTCTGGTTCAAGGAGTACTCTATCCCATCCTTCATAAAGAATCAAATCTTCATTTTCGAAATATATTATAGAAAGATTTTTTGAGTTATGAGATATCTGCTTTGCAGTATCTTTCATTTGTTTGAAGAAATTGTGTTTGTCTAATACATTCTCAATGTCTTTCTGGAATTTGTCTTTAAGCCTACTATTTGAAATCTCGTTAGTTTCAATAATAGAGAGTGCTTTATTTGCAAAGTGTCTATATGCTTTATCTGTTGGAGTTCTTCCAGATGAAATATGAGCTTGTTTTAAAAAGCCTAATTCTTCTAAGCATATTAATTCAGTTCTTATAGTAGCAGAACTGAAATGATTACTTAAAGTAAGTTGTTTAGAAGATACTGGCACAGCAGATTCAATATATTCTTGTATTACTTTGTATAGGATTTTTTTCTGTCTTTCTGTCATATTTTTGGCAGTTGAAAGATTTGACTGCTAATAACATTAACAAATTATATTTTGGCAGTCAAGGGGTGTGAGTGCTAGACTTGACAATATTCTGTATACATGTTATCATATACACAATCTAGTTAAGCTAGAAATAAAAGAAAGTTCATGAAAAAAAGGAGATAGAAATGAATAAATTCAGTAATTGGTTTATGGTCGCAGGATCATTCTTTGGTTTTGGATTGGGTTGTTGTATTGTGCAGAAATGGAATATTGCATCTATTTCTTTAGCTGTAGCTGCAGTAATTAGTATAGTTATGGCTCTTTCGTTAGAAGAAAAATTGATCCAAGCAGAGAAAAAATTATCGTTGAAAGAATAATTTTATGTCATAGAGTATTAGTAAAAAAAACTGATACTCTTTTTTTTTATTGTAAATATTTTTTTATCCACAGTTTTTTATTTCTCAGTATAAAAAAGATTTAGTATAATGAAATAAAAGATATGCCAATAAAAAAGAAAACTGTCGCAAAACAAGGCGGCAAAAATTTAGATAATAAATTTATCTTGCTAGTCGTTATTTTATGCTTAGCAGCATTTTTCAGATTCTCTAATTTAGAAACTGCTCCTCCTGGAGTATTTCAAGATGAAGCTGTTAATGCTAATGATGCAATCTCAACTATTCAAGCTGGAGATTATCCTTGGGAAGGTTGGAAAGCATTTTATCCTGCTAATAATGGAAGAGAAGGATTGTTCATGAATCTATTAAGTCTCTCCTTTTATTTCTTAGGAATATCAGTTTATGCATTAAGATTCATTCCTGCCCTATTTGGATTACTTACAGTTTTAGGAGTGTTCTTACTTGCTAGACAATTGTTTAAGAACTATTTCATAGCATATCTATCGAGTTTTTTCATTGCTATTTCCTTTTGGCATGTTAATTTCTCTAGAATAGCATTTAGGGCAATACTCCTTCCGTGTATGTTTGTGTTCTGTTTGTATTTCTTATTAAAGGGATTTGATAAGATTCTAGCAAAAAGAGATTCTGCAAGGGATTTCATAATATCTGCTATTTTCTTTTCTGCAGGATTCTATACATACACAACATTTAAGTTATCAGCATTAGTAATCCCAGCAATATTGCTATTAATGGTATACTTACTTAGTAAAAAAACAAGAATTAAATTGCTTGAGAGTGTGTTTGCTTATGTGTTGGTTGGGGTGTTGGTAGCCATGCCTTTGATAATGTATTTCTTGGGTGCAACAAATACTCCAGACAGAGCTAGTCAGGTATTTGTATTTTCACAAGACAATCCAGTATCAGCTTTTGCAGAGAGTATTGTAATGCATTTGCAAATGTTTAATGTAGTGGGAGATATAAACTGGAGACATAATATTTCTACTAATGCACAATTGATATGGCCTGTTGGATTACTATTTCTAATTGGAATGATATTGATATTGAATAAGATATGGTTGTTATTTAAGAAGAAAATAAAATCAAAGGAAGTTTTGAAAGCATTTCCTGAGATTGTATTATTCTTATGTTTCGGAGCATTTATTCTACCCTCTATGCTTACATACGAAGGAATCCCCCATGCTCTTAGATCAATAGGAGTAATACCATTTGTTTATATCATATCTGCATATGGAGCATACTTTATTGTAGAGAGAATTAAATTAACTACATCGTATAAAAAACACCCACAAGATTTTAACTTATATGCATATGTATTCTTAGGATTATTAGTGTTTGCTCAATATGGTTTGTATGACTACTGGGCACACAGACCAGAAGTTGAAAGTGCCTTTGCTCATGACTATGTGGAATTAGGAAGAGTATTAAATGATACAGTGAGAGATAAGAATATTGAAACATACATTGTATTGAATAATCACAACACAACCTATGAAGCAGATTCAATTAAGTTTATAGAATTTGATCAGAAGAATTTAGTGTTAGCTAAGCAGAATAAATATCATTACATTACAGGAGATGGTTTAAAGGATATTAGAATACCTAGGGACTTACCATTATTAACAGTATGGTTTAAGTCTAGATCTGAATTATCAAAGACTTATGATTTTGGTAAACTTGTAGAAAGCAAACTTGCAAGTAAGAACGGTAAGGATATTGGAATGGTTATTAATTTTGATAACTTCTCAAGAGAACTAGGAGAAAGAAAAGAAGATATTAGGACAATGTTGAATTTAGCAGATAAATACAGCGTCACCCACATTCTTGTAATCTTGAATTCAGACAAAGACATTTTAAATAAATTAAATAATAGATGAAAAATATTCGCTATATCCTTGTAGTATTGTGTTTGTTAATGACAATGTTTGGTTTGATGTATTATTCTTCCAAGCATGATTCTCTTACTTTTGATGAGAAGGCACATATTGCAGCAGGATTCACATATTTAGAGAAACAAGACTATAGAGTAAACCCAGAACATCCCCCATTAGCAAAAGATATATCAGCATTGGGATTGATGGGAAAGGATATTAACTTCCCAGAAGATGACGCAATGTTTACAGGGGATAATATTGAGTGGTGGAGACAATTTAATTTAGGGAATAATATAATATACGAAGTGAATGGAGATAGAGCTGAGGAGATAATACAAGCTTCTAGATTCCCAATGATATTACTGACAATTCTGTTGGGATTGTTATTGTTTTTTACGGCATATAAGTGGTTTGGGAAATATACAGCATTACTTACACTTTTCTTTTATTCTTTCTCCCCTACATTTATTGCACATGGGAGATTAGTTACTATAGATATTATTGCTGCATTTGGAATGGTTCTGGCTACATATTTTTGGATAAGTTATTTGAAAAACAATTCATGGAAGAATGTATTACTAGCTAGTATTGCTTTTGGAATAGCAATGATATCAAAGTTCTCTTTGATACTACTTATTCCATATTTCATTGTCATTACTCTTGTTTATGCAATTAATGAAAAGAAGAATGTTGGAGAGTATATTTGGAAGTCTCTTGTTATTGGAATATTGGGATTAGTGTTAGTTGTAGCTCCAGTATATTCATGGCATTTATCAGGAGAACCTATAGAAAAGCAGATATGGGATGTGAGAGAAACAATAGGAGGAAATCCTATTCCTGTTGCAAGAGACATTGTGTTCTTTATGATGGATAATAGTATATTGAGACCTATAGGATATTGGTCATTTGGAGTGTTAATGGCAGGACAACGAACTGTATGGGGCAATACAACATACTTTATGGGGCAAGTAGCAAGTAATGGCTGGGCAGAATACTTCCCCACCTTATACCTCTATAAAGTGCCTTTGGGATTTCATATTTTAACATTGTTTTCTTTGTTATTGCTATTAGGATATAAGTGGAAGCTATTGTTTTCCAAAGATAAGAATAAATATTCTCAGAGTATCAGAGAGAACTTTTATGCTTTTTCTATGGGAATATGGCTTGTTATATATTGGGGAGTAGCTATTCTTGGGAATTTGAATATTGGACTAAGACATATCATTCCTGCATTCCCATTTACTTTTATGTTAGTAGCTTATGCATGTGTGATACTTGTAAGGAAGTTTAAAGTATTTAAGTATGTATTGGGAGTAATGTTAATATGGCAGATGGTTTCTGTATTCTCTGTATTCCCATATTACATTTCATATTTCAATGAGATGATAGGAATAGATAATGGACATAAGATTACAGCTGATTCTAATTATGACTGGGGACAAGATCTGTATGAGTTAAAAGACTTTGTGGAAGAGAATAAGATTGAGAAGTTTAAGATCCACTATTTCGGAGGAGAAGATTTGAATTATCATTTTGGGGATAAGTGGGAGATGTTAGATGAGAAAGCAGGAAAGCAATTAGGATGGATATTTGTTTCTCTAACTGAACTCGAAGGAAGAAGAGCAATTCCTGTTAGAAACTACGACTTACCTACTGATCAATATATGTGGTTGAATGATTACACACCTATAGCCCGTGCAGGAAAGAGTATAATGATATATAATATAATAAAGTAAACAAAAAAATATGAATAAAAAACTAATAATATTTACAAGTCTGATATTCCTTTTAGGGTTTGTGTTTTATGTAGGAGCTTTTAATGAACCTACATCTAATCCCCCATCAGATAATGAACCTACTCCAATAAATGTGTCTGATGTGGATCAGACAAAAAAAGGAGGGTTTATTACAGAAAGCTATTTGCAAGTAAGTCCTGCGGATGCTCCTAGTACAGGAGAGGAAGGAATGATTTACTATGACAATACAGACAGTGTATTTAAGTGTTTTCAGGGTAGTGATTGGTTATCATGTATAGGAGGATATTTCTCAGCAGTATATGACAGTGCATTAAAGTTAGTGGGAATTGAGTTGAATACAAATAGCGAGGGAGAGAAATTAAGGATTACTAATGTAGGGCTTCCTATTGATGCTGATGATGTTGCTACAAAGCAATATGTTAATGCGCAGGCTGGAGGGGGCTCTGTTGGAGGAGATCCAGCAAGTGGAGTTGTTAATTTATGGCATGTTGAATGGCAGCCGTTAGGAGAGCATATATGGAAAGCAGGAGAGTCTGATTTATTTTTTATGCCTTTACCAAAACAAAATATTGATTTAGTGATGTGTGTTGAATCAGACACTGGCTCAATAGGAATGCCTTCATGTAATGTTGTTATTTCGAGAGTTGAGGGAGATCATATGGATGGTCTATATAGAACAGGAAAGGGATATTTCCCAGGTATGCCAGTTATACCAAGTGGTGAAGATATAGGCATTTGTGCAAAAACAAGGAATGAATATCTTGTAGGATCTTTGTATGCATATGTGGAAGGAGCAAGAATGAGAATAGAAAATGTTGACCCTAGTAGACCAGCATCAATTGCAAAATGTCCAAGTTTCGGAGAAGCTAATAAAGTGGATATAGCTGTAGTAGCAGGACAATTAGAAATAACCAGAGGTATAGCAAAAACTCAAGATTTAGCAATATCAGTCTGGTTTAGATAACCTATGAACAAAAAACCAATAATAATATTCTTAGGAATACTTACTTTAATCTTAGTATTCCTATACATAAACAAGAATACTGATATTTCTAATATCACTAATACTTGTCCCACAGACATACAGAAAGTCACCATACGAGGAGATTCTCTTTCCACTATTTATTCTGATGGAGATGAAGTTAAGATTGATTATAACTATCTAAAATGCAATAGAAGATTAGGAAGAGAAGATATTATTGTCTATGAATACTCAGAAACAGAGAACCCAATAATCAAAATCATCAAAGCAGGTCCAGGAGATAAACTAGAAGTAAAGGATGAATTAATATATGTTAATGGGAAAATATTGAAGAATACAGAGGGAGAAGAATATAAGGACTATGGAATGATTAAAATGTATGCAGATGAGTATAAAAATGTCATTCCCTTAGATACATACTTAATACTAGGTAATCAGATTGATTCCTATGGATCAAATAAGATAGGACTCATAGGAGTTAAGGGAATATTGGGGAAAGTAGTTAAATAGCCATTTCGGCTATTTTTTTTATAATATGAACTAAAGGTAACACTCAGCGTTATGTTTAGTTCATATATGAGAAGTTATTACTCCAACAAATTAGGATAAATAGATATTGATTCAAATCTTAAATCAACATACTCTAGCTCCTCCCTTTTTTCTGAAGGGAGTTTTAAGTTAAGAATGTATTCTAGTTGTTTTGCTTGGTATTCTATTTCTTTTTTAGGGTTAATGTATATATCCCACTTCTCTGAAGTTTTGAAGTTTATTTGATTATCAGATATTATCTGAGCAGATACTAAGTCAATTTCTGCTTTGTGTTTAATCTCTTTTCTAGTTTTAATGATTAAATCTAAAAGATCTTTTGGAATAACAAAGTCCCCTATTTTTCTGTTAATGTCTTGAGAATAAATGACAAAATCAGATGAAGTTGAATTTTGGAATATCATTCCATTATCATCAGAAAAGAAGCAGACATCTTTTATTGCAAAGTGTTTAGAGGTCGTAGTGTATGATTCTTGGGAGTAATCAGTTTCTTCTTCAGTTACTATCTCATACTGTTCTTTCTGACACCACACAGCATATTCTGGTCTCTCAGACACATTAATTTCTAGAGTATTAGGTAGTTTCTTTTTAACTTCAATGTTATTTAAAAGAATGTGGTTGTTTAATATATTTTCTTTTAGTTTCTTTTTATCCAGAACTAAAATATTCTTTGAAAGAAATCCATTTCCTAGATAGTTGTCTGTATATTCTTCTAGGTTCTGTATTTTATGGTTTCCATTTATTTCTACTTTCTGAATTACAAAGAAAGAAGAGAATAAAGAAAAACACACAACGATTAAAAGAATAACTAAAACAGAAGAAATAATGTATATGTTTCTTAATTCTTCTTTTGTT
>CBDUWM010000007.1:0-15251 GCA_965370925.1 uncultured bacterium | reverse complement strand
ATCATTACTTATTCTCAAATTCCTACCTCCTTTTTGAATTGACAATTTATATTATATAGTATATTATACATATGTCAATGAAATCTATTGAAAAAAATACGATTATAGATTATAAATAATAGTATTGGAGAAGTGGCAGAGCGGACGAATGCGACACACTTGAAATGTGTTGTACCTTTACCGGTACCAGGGGTTCGAATCCTCTCTTCTCCGCCATTGAAAAACAGAGGCAACCTCTGTTTTTTGTTTGACTCTATACGAAATATATAATAGCTTTAATATAGTACATATATAAAGGAGATGAATATGAATTATCAAACAAAGTTTTTCCTAGAATGTTCCAATCATATTGAAGGAGAATATTCTAAAGAAGCTTTAGATGATGCAAAATCTGCATGGGAGTATATAATCAACTACGATGTCTTAACTTTAGATATTATCCAAAAGACTCATAAGATATTAATGGAAAAACTTCTATCAACAGCAGGGAAATTTAGAAAAATCCAAGTTGGAGTAACAACGAAAAATGGTGGATTCAATCCAGCCGTTCATTTTGATGAGATACAGAAAGAATTACAATCATTATTGGAAATCACACCAAAGACAGAAAAGGAAATAAAAGAATGGCATATTAAATTTGAACATATACATCCATATGAAGATGGAAACGGAAGAATTGGAAGAATCTTAATGAACTACCAAAGACAAAAGGCAGGACTTCCACTACTTATAGTGTTTGTTGGTGAAATGGAAACTATTCCAGGAAATTGTGATTCAATGGGACAATCTTTATATTATAAATGGTTTTAAAGAGCAGATATTGCTCTTTTTTTTATTTAAAAAGTCCTACAAAATATTTGCAAGACTTATTTAACAATAATACGTTAAGGACTAATTCCAACACTTGGATTACTTCCATCTGCTGGAGCAGTCACTGGGCCAACTTTGATCCCTGGTTGGCCACTTGGGGTTATGCCAAAGCTATTGTTGTTTTCAGAATGGTAATTTGGTATATAAGGGCTAGCCAAAACAGCAATTAAACCTATTATTACCAAAATGGCAAAAAACACTATCAACTCTTTCGTCGTTTGTTTCATCTCAACCTCCTTTCCTATATATTACAATATATATCATATCTTGTCAATCCTCTGTTACAAAACCAGGTTCTTTTTTACCTAATATCTTATTCAATTGATCTTGATACCCATCCCATGAACCTGGGATATCTCTTTTTGACTCTATTAAATCTTCTATAATCTCTTTAGCATTTACTATTTCTTCTTTGTATTTTCTTATATAATCTGTTTCATCCATTTCATCTAAATTATCTTGATAATATTCTAATTGAGCTTTCATTTCTTCTAGTAATATTTTCTGAAAAGGGCTATTTTCTAAAGATTCTTTTTTTTCTTTTATTTCCTCAATATTCCCTTTCTCACCTGAGTTTCTTAAATCTGCTATTTCTGGGATAATCTTATTAACATTATCACCTCTTAATCCTATAACAAGAGGAATGATATTTCTTAATCTTCCTACTTTATCCTCCATCGTTGATTTAAAATACTTTATCTGCATTTGCTTTCTAGGGTTCAACACTTTCTGCAAATTTCTATCAACTTTTTTAGATATCTTATCAAAATTAGGATTTTCCGAAATATCAATTGCAAGTGCAACTCTGCGAACTTCATCTCCATCTTCTTTTATAAATTCAAAAACACTATCAACGCCATTGATATAATCATCATACTCAGATGTTCTTATTGCATTAGATTCAATCTCCTCATTCTCAAACCATCCAAGAACATGAGCATCTTCTGCTAATATGACTTCCAATGCTTTTGCCTGTTGTTGTTTGTCTCTTGATCTTTGTATTTCTGGAGTGTTTTTAAAATCACCAAAATCATTCTTTATATTCTCTACAAGATCTTTATCTCTTTGTATTTCTTCTTTTGAATAAACATTCTCAAAATCTGGATCATTAATATCTATTCTATTCTCTGGTTGCTTCAATAAATACTCTATATGATTAAACGGCATTTTCTTTTCATAGTCGTCTAATGCCTTTTCTGGATTTCTAAACATAATTTATTATAACAAAAAACGCTATCTTTGTAATAGCGTCTTTTTTTTATCTCTTAATCGTCTGTACCATCTGCAATCTCATTCAACATCTTCCAAACATCTTTTGCTTTTAAATAGATATCTCTGATTTCTAAAACTGTTTCTCTATAAACAACATCATCTTCTGCATCATCTAGTTTCTCTTCTAATTCAGAAACTAAAGTCTTCACTTCTTCTAATTCTGATTTTACATCATCTAGAACTGTAACATCTTCAACTCTTTCTTCTAGACTTTCAATTCTTCTTTCTATTCTAGGAATCATTCTATTTGAAACATTATACAAAGACACAACATATTTTCTTATTCTTTTATGGTTTCTAACTATTCTTCCATAAATTTCTTTTGCTGTTTCTTTAACTTTCTTTTCCAATTCAGCAACTGGTTTATTCACTAGGCTATAAACTGCTCTGAACTCAGAATCTAATCTTTTCTTAGCTTCAATAATCAATTTATTGCTTCTAAGTTTTCTTAGATATTGATTTCTAATTCTAAGATATTCTGCTTTTGGAGTGTCATTTTCTATTCCAAGATCCTCTAACTCTACAGGCTCTTCACTTATAAGTTCTGGTTGTGGACTAAAAAGTGTTGGTTGTGCAGCATCTGTTGAATCATCAGCTATTGCACCAATAAAACCAACATTTACAAAAAGAGCTAAACACAATATTAACAATATTTTTTTCATATTTTTTTGGTTATTTTATTACCCTAATTATATATTCATTTCTTTAAACATTCATGTCTTATTCTTTTCTACCATTACACATATATCATGTATCGCTTCTATGTTGTTTTCTTCACAATATGAGATTGCTTTAATAGATTCTGACCCTGGTTGCATCCATACTTTTAATATTCTTCCTGTAGTCTAGGAATCAACTCAGATCCTATTTGTCCCAATGCTCCTGTTATAAGTATCTTATTTTTCATATTCTAACACTACTCCTTTTTTATTCTTGACAAGTATACCCCCACGGGGTATTATGCTCTTATGAGCAAAACAAAATTAAGATTGAAAAAGGTCAATGGGCAAGTCTCTGGAATCATTAAAATGATTGATGAGAAACAAGACTGCCAAGATATTATTATTCAAATACAAGCTGTAAGAGCTGCTATTAATAGTACCTACTCTGAATATTTAAATGATAATTTAAAACAATGTATCAAAGAAAAAAAAGACATAGATAAAATAATAAAATTAATAACAAAAAAATGAGTAAAATACTTACAAGTAAAAATTTCAAAGAAGAAGTTTTAGAATCTAAAGTTCCTGTATTAGTAGACTTCTTTGCAGAATGGTGTGCACCATGTAAAATGTTAGGACCAGTAATTGATGAAATCGGAGAGGAATACGAAGGGAAGATTAAGACTGTAAAAATAAATGTTGAAGAGTCTGGAGATTTAGCACAACAATATGCTGTAGGAAGCATCCCATCTATTAAGATATTTCTAAATGGAAAAGTTGCTTCTGAATGGATGGGATTAAGAGATAAAAATTCTATTAAAGAAGAGATTGATAAATTAATATAAGATCTTAATTTTTCAAGATATTTTTCACTAAATCATTATAAATATATAAATAATTATCAGCTAACTGCTTAATACTTTCTAAAGATTCTACTAAGTTCTGCATATCTATATAAATACCATTTGTATCAATGCCTTCTATTCTGTCCCTAATCAATTGCCAAATATCATCATAATCCTCTATCTTTTTATTTTGTTCTTTTCCAATGATTTGTTTTAATCTTTCTAAATTAGGTTTAATATTATTCTCCAAAAACCAAATTAAATCATAGAAATCACGTCCCTTAAAATCAAACTTGTCATTATAGACCTTGTCCTTTCTTCCTAGTATTGCTCCAATCTTATTAGCAAATAATGTCTCTAAATCATAATTCTTCACCACAAAAAACAAACTACCTTTAGTTATTGGAGTTGCCTTTGTTCCATAAACAGAATACATATTCTTTTCTATTTCTATTTTCAAATATAATAAGTCACTCTCCGATTTAATGTCTTTTGATAATTCAAGCTTTTTTAATACTGGAAATTTCAATATTATTAATTTGCCATTTTGTTTTAAAATATAATCAATGTCATCGAATCCTAACTGTTTGAAATAATTCAACAAATCTAACACGAAAGCAGTCCCATCAAAATCCTCTTGCGAATAATCTAAATCTAAATCTTCTGATAATCTTGCTGTTTTACCAACTATTTTTAAAGCTGTACCTCCTCCAAAAATTAGATTGTTCCACTTTGGAGAGTTGTATATAAAATCAAGCGTATAATAAATTAATGCCTCCTTTAATTCTATTTTTATATATTCAATAGATACATTTCTTTCTCGCCCTGATTGAACTATAGTTTTTAAGTTATCTAATAACATAATTTCTCATTATTTTATAAATCTTTGTCATTTTTCCAGATGATTTTTTCAGATACTTCTGATACTCCTCCCAATCATTTTCATCCATCATATCTAAATTCAATCTTAATCCTTTTAATTCTTTTTCCGTAATATCACTAAACTTATTTTGATTAAAATATATATAGTCAAATAATGCTTTTGCCTTACTCGCAACATACCATTCCATAATACCATAAGATTTAACTGAGAATCCAATAAATAAATCTTTTTTGATTGATTGATAATTAAATACACCGAACTCATTACTAATAGAATTTGTTTTTTTAATAGTTACAATTGAATAACCATAAACAACATCTGTTAACATCTGATAATCCTGCAAAACAAACTCTTTACTTAAATAACTTGGTTCAATCATTTTAGTTGCTAAAAACCTAGGATAGTATAAAGAATTGTCCATTTTTTCTAATAATCCTCTAAATACATAAAAACCTCTCTTTAGTCTAATAAGAGACTTATTTTTAACCCAATAACTTATAGAATTCCTTAAAGTATTAGGATTCTTATCTAAATAATTACCTATGGCTATTTTAGATAAATATGGTAAAATTTGTATATCTTTTGTCATTTCTATAGTTACTAATTATTTTAGTACTTACTGAAACAAGTATAACATACTAAACTATAATTTTACAAATAAAGACGGCTCATATTGAGCCGTTTCTTGGTAATCCATTGCAGGCAAGACAACGATTCTCATATTCCCTATCTTGCGTAACATCTCTTCCAAACCATATAGGAGGAACAAATCTCTCTCTGAGTCTTATTGGATTAAATTCAACTTCTGCAACTACTAAACCATTTAAAGCTCCAGAGTAAATATTCAATTCAATTAAAAATCCTTTAAAAGGAATCATGAATCTTGTTTTTTTGATTCTGGCTTGTTCTGTCTGTTTCCAGAGTTTCTCAAACTCATTCTTTGTTAATTCCTTGTTAGATTCTTCTCTCTGAAGTTCATTAATATATCTCTTGCTTGTTAAGAAATATTCTACATTATTACAAGAATCAGTTTCTTTTCTAACTCTTAAATCATCGCCTATATTGCAATCTAAATATCCTTGTTCTATTTCTACGCTGACATTTTTCTTGTAGTTTTTTGGGATATTTATAATATTCCACCTACTCTCATCTTCAATCATGACATTCCATCTGCTTTCATCTTTAATCATGTCTACCTCCTTTGTTAATATTGCTGTAATACAATATAACAGAAATTCTCAATTATTACCAATCTCTGACGTATTCTATATCATCTGAGTCTTTTTTTTCTTCTTCATAATCAAAATCATAGGAAATATTTAAAAACTCTCTTTTCATCTTAGGAATCTTGATTCTTGGCATAAGTAAATGAGTATCTAAATAATCTCCCCTTATAAGCTCATTATCTATGAATCTGCATCTTGTTTTCATTACTCTGTCATTGTCATCTTTAGAATAAAATGCTTTTTGGAAGTTTGGTTTTAAGAGGAAAAGTCTGTCTTTTGCTCTTGTCATTGCAACATACAAAAGCCTTCTCTCCTCCTCTAAATCATCTGGGTTGTTAAATGACTTACCATAGGGTAAAAACCCATCTAATAAGTAAATTAAGAACACATTAGCCCATTCTAGACCCTTAGCAGAGTGTATCGTAGATAATACCACCCTCTTACTCTTGTCTTTCAATATATCACCCTCTCCAGGTGGTTCTATCAAAAGATCTGATAATAGAGACTCCAAATTGTTATACTTCCTTGATATCTTTAAAAATGAATCTAAGTCCTTTTCTCTCTTCTCCCAATCAGGATATTGTTGATGAAATATATGCTTATAATAATCCATTACAAGTCTTATCTGTTCTCCTAGGTCTTCTGCCATTTCTGCCTTCCTTAACACAGTATGGAGTTTTAATAAATCTTTTGAATATTTCTTTTTTTCTATTTTAAGAGAATCAAGATTTATCAACTGAGAAATAATATTCTGTGCTGTTTTTGCACCAACTCCAGGGATAAGATTTAAGATTCTAGTCCATGCAATAGAATCTGATCTATTGAAGAGTATTTTGAAATGAGCCATTAAATCCTTTACATGGGAAGTGTCTGCAAACTTAATTCCTCCATACTTAACGAAATCAATGTTCTGAGACATCAATTCCATTTCCACTTCATTGGAATGCCAGCCAGAACGGAACAAAACAGCAATCTCTCTATGGTCTTCTCCCTTGTATAGAAGGTCTTGAATCTTCTCTACTACAATTTTTGCTTGTTCGTTCTGATCACTGCACTCAATGTATAGGGGTTTTTCTCCTATACCTTTATGTGCTACTAAGTTCTTTGAAAACTTCTCTTTTGATTTAGAAATAATCTTGTTTGTTAAATTTAATATTCTTTGATTTGATCTGTAATTAGTTTCTAAAGTAATTACTTTTGTGTCTTTGAACTTATTTGGAAAGTCTATGATGTTTTTGAATTCAGCTCCTCTGAAAGAATAAATACTCTGAGAGTCATCTCCCACAACCATGATGTTGTTATGCTCTTGAGCTAAGAGAGAGGCAATCTCTGCTTGAATTAAATTAGTATCTTGATACTCATCAACCATGATATATTGATATTGAGTTGAGAGTGTTTTTCTGATAGAAGGATTGTGTTTTAATAAGTCTCTAAGATTAATGACTAAGTCATCATAATCCATGATATTACCTTTCTTTTTTTCATTGGAGTATAATTCTGAGATTTCTTGTAATTGATTTTTGTGTTTTATATATTCCTTGTAATCTCTGTTTAGGACTTGAGCGATTGGGATTTCTTTATTCCTTGATTTAGAAATGATTTCTTGTATTCCTTTTTTGTTTGGGAATTTATCTGCAATGAATTTAATGTTTAGAGAGTCTGCTATTTTCTTGCAGAGATTCTCTGAGTCTTTTTGATCAAAGATTGTGAAGTTATTTTCGTAGTTTATTGCTTTGGCATACTTTCTTAAAATGAAATTTGAGAAAGAATGGAATGTTCCTCCTGGAATATTGATTGTTTCTTTTTTTAGAATCTTTGCAGTTCTGTATAGCATCTCAGAGGCTGCTTTTTTTGTGAAAGTTAAAAGAAGGATGTTCTCTTCATTTATTCCTTGTTTTATTAAATATGCAACCCTATATACAAGAGTTCTTGTTTTTCCTGAACCTGCTCCTGCAATAACTAAAACAGGGCCCTCCTTGTGAGAGACTGCTTGGAATTGGGAGGGGTTTAGGGAGTTTTGCATGTGTTTATTATATCAGAAAAATACCTAAAGGGTGAGGGGCCAAAAATCAACTCATGATTTATTTTTAACTCTATGTTCATCCCAAGGTTTTTCATATTTATTATAATATTCATCTTCTAATCTGCCGCCATTTTTACTTGATTCTAGTAAACTCTCAAGTTCTTCTATTCTTTGAGAATACGCATACCCCACACTCCCTCCAACAATAATCATATTAAACATTCTAATATCATCATTAATATAAACAACTTTTCGTTTGAACTTTTTATTACTTTGAGGATAAGTTAAATGCAATAAAATCTTCGGAGTCAACGCAAAATATTTTTTTCTTTGGAGAAAATTATTCCCCATAAAAATTTTTGGAGGAAGAAATCTTTCTATAACAGGAGAACTTGTAGTAATAAAACATTTATCATTTTGAATAATGTAAGCTTTCCAATCCATATTAAAAAACATATTTGTAAATCCTTCTTTCCCTCCTAAACCAATTGTTTCTATCATAAATTTTAAATGATCTACATTGTCTTGCTCATGTAAATTATCATTTTCAATACCGCGGAGCTTAAGTTTATTTCCAAAATCTTCATCCATCTTCTGCAACTGAGATCTCATTCCAGGAGATCTAAGCCATAATAAACTCATTAAAATTGATAACACATACCGTTCATCTTCTTTAATATGCCTATATTCTTTTATATTCTTAATAATTTCTGGTAATCTTATCGCCACAAAATTCTCAATATACTCTAACCATCTTTCTATTTCTTGAGATAAAAAATCTGGTACTCCAGTCTTTCTTGCATAAAAAAAATATTCACATCCTACCCCCCTTTTTCCCTTTGGATTTTCTATTCTTCTTTCTGCAAGATTTAAAATCTGTATTAAATTTTCTTTATTTGAAAAATTTTTTAAATAAAATTGAGGTATAAAATGTTGATTTTTAACTAAATTATTTTTAACATTTGAAGTATCCATAATTTATTTTTATAACTTAAAAGGTATCATTTCGCATATTCTCCCAAATATGCTATACTTCTATTAAGATTGAAATATATCTTAATAGTTTTATAGCTTAGGGGGTCATTAAATTGATTCCCTTTTGCGTTACTCCACACCCCCTATCTCCCCCAACAACTTCTCATAACTCTCTTTATTCTCTGGAACAAATATTATCGCCCTATTTATTATCTCAACCAACTTCTCTTTCTCCCCCAACACTCCTGCAAAATATATTGCGTCATCATAACCAGGACTCCAATGTTCATACTTATCCCAATACATATATTCTAAACTAACCTCCAGTCCCTTCTCCGCATATTCATTCACTAATTCTATATTCTTATTCAACTGTGCGTAGTGCATTCCTATCTTGTATGTCTTTGCTAGTCTAGGTTCTAAATCAATAGACTTCTGTATCTGCTCTAAAGCCTCTTTAGTCTTACCCTGTGTTAGATAAACTTCTGCTAAGCACCAATAGGATTGTGGATTAGTAGGAGAGAGTTCTATGGTCTTTTTAGCCATATTCTCTGCCTCTACTATAGCCAATGGATCATATGCTCTTGCATATTCATTCAACAAGTATACTAATCTTACCACCAGCCTATAATCTGTAGGAGCATATTCTAGTATCTCTTTAAACTTTCCAATGAAATAATCAGCCTCTACCCTATACAAATCCTTCTGTTCTTTTGTTAAAGTAGTATTTCTCATAACAGCTGTAATATTCTGGGAAAGATAATCTACATGTTGATATACTCCAATATTTGATTCCATTGATTCTTCATAAAGTTCAATTCTCTTTTCAGTGTCTGTTTCTTGCATAGCCTTCACAGCAGCAAAATCAGATTTAAATGGAATAAACACAAAGTAATTCATCCACACAAACAACATAAACACAACAAACATAGTTCCCATTACATGTATAGTTCCAATTACTTCTTCTTCATTCTTCTCTTTAACCATATCATCATGATCTGACACAAAAGAAACAAATGCTAATACCAAAAAGAACATCATGAGTGAAGACACCATGTCAAATACAGTTAGATTCTGTACAAAGTACGATGCCAATGCAGCAGACATCATTGCAAACACCCAGAAATATTCTCCTTTTGCCTTCTGCTTCTTATACAACACATAAAACACAGCAAAGAATAAACTAAGGTAAGAAAGAAATCCCAATATTCCAACAGAAACCAAAGTATCCACTGCAATATTATGAGCCTTATCAAACCAAACCTCTCCTCCATGTTCTACTAAATACAACTGCGGATTAAAACTCTTGTAAAATACCAACTCAAAGCTCTCCATTCCATATCCTAATAATGGCTTATCCCATACAACTGGTAGTACATTCTCCCATATAGCAAGTCTTGCTGCTCCTCCAGATTCTGCAAACTCTTTGTTAATATAAGTTCCTGTTTGAGTAATAGAATAAACAAACCACATAGAAGATATTAAAAACACTGCCAAAGCAATCTTCCCCCATTTAAACTTCTTAACTAAGTACAAAACTCCTATTACAGCAAGTCCTCCAAAAAAAGCAAACAACGCTGCTCTTCCTCCTGAAAAATACAATCCAGTGAAAAGAATAAGAAATGATAATATGGAATAAACTAACTCTTTCCAAGAAGATAAAATCAATAAAACAATTCCTGCAAGTAAGAATAACCAAGTCACTATTCCTGTATTATTCAAAAACACAAAATAAAGAAGTCCTATTGTAATAGAACCGACAATCATCCATAGAGAATTCCCAGAGAAATTAAAGAAGTTTATAAGCTTCTCTGTCTTCTTATTCACAAACTCAGATATTAAATACAATGCTAAAAACACATTGAACATTAAGTATGTAGCTAAAAAAGAAGAATTCCCTAATGTCATTCCTCCCCATGTTGAATATACAAGTTTCTCCGACATTACATTGATTCCCAACTGACTCTGTAATAAGAAATAAAGAGACATTATAGTGCTCAAACCAACACTCAATGAAAACACCTTATACCACTGTTCCTTTGTTTTGAAAGTATTTGATAATGCTAAATAAAAACCAAACGTATGGAAGAACATTAATAATCCTGTCATTCTCTCAAACTTAGACCAAAATGCTCTTATAGGATCTAATCCGAATATCGTGGAAGCAGTGATGATAGTTAGAAACAATATTATCATCATTGTCAGATAATTCATTTTTGGTCTATACTTCTCATGGAATATTGCAAGTATCAACCATGCTGCTAATGCAATTTCTGCACACAACATAAAATATATAGACTTTGCTCCTACAAAAGGGAAGAATGCTTTATTCTCCACAATAAAAGGAGTGAATAAGGCAAATGCTGTAGCGCACCATATTGCAGCCTTTAAAAAGGATGTAAAAAAATTATCTCTGTTCATAATATTCTTTGTATATGTTATTTAAATTATTAAACATTTCTTGTATTGAAAAATGTGTTCTTACTCTCATCATAGCATTTAATCCCATTTTCTTTGTCTTCTCCTTATCTGAAATCAAATCAGTCAGAGCTTTAACCCACTCTTCTTTTTTATGCTCTTTTATCAATATTCCTGTCTCTTCTGTCAACGCTTCTTTTATTCCCCCAACATTACTAGCAATAACAGGAAGTCCATAATTCATTGCTTCAATAACCGTATATGGAAATCCCTCCCACTTACTAGATAAACAGAATATATGTGATTGTTTCAAATAATCAAATACTTTTGTTCTTTCTACTTTTCCTGTTAGTTTGATCTTCTGAAATAACTTTAAGTCTTTAATCTTCTGCTCTAATTGTTTTGTCTGAGGGCCATCTCCTATTATTGTTATTTCTGAATTATCTTTCAGTTTGGCAGGAAGAGAATAATACGCATCTACTAAAAGAAAAGGATCTTTTGGCTCTGCTAATCTTGCCACAAAAACAATCTTAATATCAGAATAATCTTTTGTATTAATATCAAAGTCACTTAACTCCACTCCATTGTGTATAGTCTCAAACTTACTCTCTTCTGCAATCTTATGTTTTATTCCTAATTCTTTTACAAAATTAGAAACACAGACAATCTTTTTACAATATCTTGCCGCAACCTTCTCTGTAATAATTCCTATTGTTTTCTGCAGGAAAGGGACTCCATCATTAAAACTCCAACCATGGGCAGTGTATATTGATGGGATATTATTACTCGCAAGCCTTCCTAATATTCCTGCAATGGAAGAATGACAATGAATGATATGAGGTTTAAATTCTTTGATATTCTTTTGTATTTCTCTATATGCTGGAATTAAAACAAAAGGATTAAAAGAATTCTTTAGGTATTTATTAGAATAAATCTTAATGTCTAGTTCCTTTGCCTTCTTATTCAACCAACCTTCAGGAGATGAAATTATAGCAATGTCATGTCCTTGTTTTTTGAAATACGAAGCTAATTGAAAAACATGGGTTTGAGCCCCACCCATTTCAGATTTTGTTATAATATATAGTATTCTCATGTATTAAAATGTTAGCAGAAAATAGGGAATTTTGACAGATTGACAAAAACAGCCTCATGCATGAGACTGTTTCAAACTTTATTTCACAAACTCCATCCTATTTATCAACTTATCATAATATTCATACGCTCCTTTTGTATCAGTACATACCGAAGCAGAAAATTGATAATTATACTCCCTTCCCAATACAATATATGCCGGATGTTCGCATAATCCAGATACAGAATATCTTATAATCTCAAATCCATTTCTTTGAATTTCCTCTGGATTAGAAATAAATGAATCTTTCTGCTTGTTTATCTCATTCAGTACTTCTTGTTTTGTTTGTTTTTCCAATAACTTGATATTATCTACTCTTAGCCATGTACAGCCTTCAAATGTTGTTATTGGTCCAAATGATATTATTCCATTATTCTCCTCCCATGGTCTTATACTATATTCCTCACTTCCCCAGTTCTTGTTATACGGTAAATCAATTTTAATTCCATTTCCTTGATATGATATCCATTGATCTGGTTTATCATAATTGAAAGAGATATCACATTGTTTTTCCTTTGAAAAACAAAATACATTCTCTCCTAAAACTATTCTTCCATCCTCCCCTTTATCTAAATTAAAATCATGAGTATTACAATACTCTATTTTTTTCTCTAAATCTTCTTTTATACTTTTTTCTAATTCTTTCAACTCTTCTGGTGTCATTTCTTTCTTCTCTATACATCTTTTTTCTTCTTCATTCCAAAATCCTCCAGCATCTATACAATCTCGCGGTTTATTTGAATCTGCATACAATATATATATAGAAAATGCAGTAATCAAAAGTATTACAGTAATTAGTATTTTCTTCATGTTCTAATAATAAAGAAAAAAAGAATAAAAGCAAATAAAAAGCCTGAATTCTATTTAAAGAATCCAGGCGATGTATAAGGAAATTATGATCTCTAGTTGTAATAGTTTCCTAGTATGCGTGTATTATGCATCCTATCACACTATCATATTCCTTATAAAAGGTCTGTTGATAGTACATTTTATTTACTAGATTCCGCAAGAATCCAGTGAAATGTACTTGCCCTCTTTGACCAGGATATATGGCAAGCAATCAAACCTTATTTAGATCGTTTTGGTATTCCGGGACACAATCAAACCGGGGTTATTAAAAGGGCGGCTAATAGAGTTTTGTTGTTGATATCGTCACTCACCAAAGAGTGTGAGTATGTATTTTTCATACACGTGCCAATTTGGGCCGTATAAGTATAAAGAAATACATTCAACTGAGACTCTAGGGCTTTTACATTTGTATATATACCCCACAAACTCATCATTTCTATTTATACATTAACACACTATCAGATGTTTGTCAATAGGTCATGGATCTGTATATGGACTTGTGCCATGAAAATGTGATTGCCTATACTCTTCAGTCCAGATATCTCCATGAGTAGAATAAGATTGCTTCTTCATATATCTAACAAAGTCCTTTGACAATTTATCTCTTGGAATGATTGTCCAATTATTAAGATATCCATATTCTCTCTTAACCCATTCCTCACAAGCCATTCTTCTAGACTTAATATCTCCTTGTTTTATCAAACCCTCAAGCTCCAATTTCCGTAGCTTAAGTATAGCAAAAGCGTTTTCCTCAAATCCGTCGGTTGGTGTAATCTCTGGATCTTTTAGTGCTTGAAATATGAGTTGCATAGCAATCTTCTCTACCTCTTCATCAAACTTCTTTTTCAATGACTTATTATTCAAAATCTTAAGCAATTTTACTGCATTCATTTTTATCTCCTTTTTAAGTTTCTACTTGTAATATATCTATTTAACCATTAAATGTCAATATCCCTTTTAAAACATTAAAAGTATGCTATTCTTATACTATGATAAGTATAATACTCCCTACATACAATGGAGGAAAATACATAAGAAAATCAATACAATCTTGTTTAAATCAAACACATCAAGACATTGAATTGATTATTATAAACGACTGTTCTACTGATAATACAAAAAATATTGTCTCTTCTTTTAATGATAAAAGAATTGTATATATTGAAAATGAAAAAAACCTAGGAATAGCAGAGAGCTTAAATAAAGGCTTTGCTAATTCAAAGGGAGATTATCTAACATGGACATCAGATGATAATTATTATAAAGAAAATGCAATACAAGAGATGTTGAACGATATCAATGGCTATGATTTTGTATATGCTAACTTTAATATAATAGATGAAAATGATAAATTCCAAAAAGAAATTATTGTAGGGAATCCACATTCCCTAAATTTCAAAAATAGAATTGGGGCATGTTTCCTATACACCAAGGAAGTTTATCAAAAGATAGGAGACTTCAGAAAAGAACATCTATATGCAGAAGACTATGAATATTGGCTAAGAGTAAGGAAAGAATTCAAAATGAAAAGAATAAATAAGAATCTTTATTCATATAGACTACATTCAGAATCTCTTACAGGGAAAAACAAAAAGAAAAAGATTGCAAAGGCAGCATATCATGCATCAAAACAATATGTATGCTTATTAGGAAAAATATATCAATATCTTAAAATGATTTATCATTCAATATGAAAATAGCAATAATCTTAGGAACAAGACCAGAAATAATAAAGCTATCCCCTATTATTAGAGAATGTGAAAAAAGAAACATTGATTTCTTTATCATCCACTCCAATCAACATTATGATGTTTCTTTAGATAAAATCTTTTTTAATGAATTAAAACTTCCACAACCAAGATATAATTTAGGAGTAGGTTCAGATACAAGAGAAAACCAATTAAAGAAAATCAAAAGAAAATCTATTGATATTCTAAAGAAAGAAAACCCTGATATTGTGATAGTTCAAGGAGACACAAATACAGTATTAGCAGGAGCTTTAGCTGCAAAAGAACTTAATATCAAAATTGCACATGTGGAGGCTGGCCTAAGATCATATGACAATGAAATGCCAGAAGAAATAAACAGAATAGAAA
>CBDUWM010000006.1:0-15516 GCA_965370925.1 uncultured bacterium | reverse complement strand
AAAAGTAGACACTGTTTTTATTTCGTGTCTACTTTATGGGGTACGGTTCAAGAGAGGTTGTTTTTTAAAAAGATATTAAGCCATTATAAGATAAAATTTAGATGGTCAAAAACACTGAATGATAAACAGACTGATTTTTTATTTAAGATTGGTGATAAAATATTTATCATGGAACATAAGCATATGAAGGAATCTGGAGGTGGGCAAGATAAACAAATGTCAGAGATAATTGATTTTATTTCTTATAATGATAACAAGGTTAATTATGTCTCTTTTTTAGATGGAATATATTTTAATTTATTAGCTGATGAAAAGATTATATCGGGTAAACCATATTCTCAAAGAAAAAGTATTTATAATAAATTGAAAAAAAACAAACAAAATTATTTTGTTAATACAATGGGATTTTGTAAATTAATAAAATTTTTGATAAAATAAGGTATAATTTAAATATGAAGATAAGACATAAACTTATACCAGCAGCATACATTCTTTTATTCAAAGAGAATAAGGTTTTATTACAAAGAAGAATGAACACTGGTTATAAGGATGGTGAATATGGAGTTCCAGCAGGTCATGTTGAAGAAGGAGAAACTATCAAAGAAGCATTGATAAGAGAGATAAGGGAAGAAATAGGAATAAATATAGATTTAAATGATATCAAGTTTGTTTATATTTCAAATAGAATGATAGTAGATAACGAAAGAATAGATTTCTTTTTTACAACAGATAAATGGGAAAATGAGATTGTTAATAATGAGCCAGAAAAATGTGATGAGTTAGATTGGTTTGATGTTGATAATCTCCCAGACAATACTATTTCATATATAAGGAAGGCAATAGAGGCTTCTTTGAAAAATGTATTTTATCAAGAATTTAAAAATGAAGATTAATAAAAATATGATTGAAGTAGAAATAAGAGCAAAAATTAAAAGTATTGATGACGTAAAAAGTTCTTTATCAGATGCAAAGTTTATAGAAAAAAAGAAACAAGTTGATAGAGTATTTGGTCATCCAAAGTTTTTAGATAAAGATACTAAAATTATCGAAGGAGGATTATCGGCAAGAATAAGAGAAGTTAATGATAGGGTAAAATTAGAATTTAAAGAAATTAAAAGACATGGTGGAGGATTTGAGATAGGATCTAATTTAAGCAATGTTGAGTTTGGACTTAAATTTTTAGAAAAATTAGGATTTGATGAAGCTTTTACTGTTTCCAAAATAAGGGAAGTATATGAATATCAAGGATTTGAAATATGTTTAGATCAAGTAGAACAATTAGGAAATTTTATAGAAATAGAGAAAATGGTTAATACGGAAGATGAGATACAAGAAGTAAGGAAGGCATGTATTGATTTGTTAAATAAAATATCTCCCGAAGCAGAGATATTAGATGCAAAATATGGAGATATGATGCAAGATATAATAAATAAAGGATAATATGCAAAAAACAATAGATTTCTTTTATAAAATATCAAAGTTAAAATAAGTACTTCGTTTTAAAGAGATAAATAGAAAGGTAATCTTTACAGGTTGCTTTTTGTTTTGTATCATTAAATTAGCAATTTAACAGAAAGAGAGGTATGATTAGATTATGAAAATAACAATCTGTGGAAGCTCTGTATTCGGAGAACAAATGTTAGAATATCAAAAAAAACTAAATGATTTAGGACATGAAGGAATAGTTCATCCTGATTATAAGCTATTACTTGATGGAGAAAAAGAAGATGTAATGGACCAAATGACTAATGGTGAACATTATAAAGCAAAAATGGCTCAAGGATATATCATGTGGTATTATAATGCTATTTGTGAAAGTGATGCTATATTAATTCTTAATTTTGATAAAAAGGGAATTAAAAACTATATAGGCGGTAATACTCTAATGGAAGCAGGATTTGCTTATGTAAACAAGAAGAAAATATTTGTTTTAAATCCATTACCAGATATATCATATTCAGATGAGATAAAGGCAATGGGCGGTGTGATACTAGATGATGATATCAAGAAAATATAAAAAGGAGAAAAAACATGGACGAATTAGTAGACATATACAATGAAAAGAATGAGCATATAGGCGTTGAGCTGAAAAGCAAAGCTCATAAAGAAGGCTTATGGCATAAGTCATGTCATATTTGGTTTTATAATTTAAAGAATGAGGTACTTCTTCAATTAAGAGCCAAGTGTAAAGAGATGTGTCCTGATGTTTGGGATGTTTCAGCGGCAGGTCATATTGGAGCAGGAGAAGATGTGTTAGATACTGCTATAAGAGAAATAAAAGAAGAATTAGGGGTAGATGTCCCAAGTCAAGATTTAAAATTTCTGGAAATACAGAAAAGGGAACTTGATTATAAGGAAATAAGGAATAAAGAATTTGTTTATGTATACTTATTGAAGTTTGATGGAGATCCAAAAGATTTTGTTTTGCAAGAAGAAGAGGTTGCAGATGCTAGATTTTTTTCTACTAATAACGTAAGGAAAGGATTAAAAGAGAATCCAGAAAAATATATAATATCAGATATACAATATTGGTATGATATATTAGATATGGTAGACAAGAAATGATTATGCAAGGCATATACAAACACTATAAGGGTGGCTTATATCATATTATAGGACTTGCAACACATACGGAAACAAAAGAATTGTTAGTGATATATAAATCAGAAGATGGCGAATTGTATGCTAGACCTGAACATATATTTTTTGAAAAACTTCATATTAATAAAAAAGTAATTCAAAGATTTGAATTGATCGAATCCCTTATATAAGGGATTTTTTATTTGACATAATACTTATACCATACTATAACTAGATTAGTAGTTTAACAGAAAAGGAGGTGCGAATTGTATAGTTTAATACATCCACCGTCAAAAGGATTCCAGAAATGGATTCAAGAGAAGGAAAACATTATTCCAGAGAAGATGAAGAATCATCCTCAAGAAGATTTCTTATTAATATCTGATGAATATCCCATTTATGTTATTGCAGATGGAGTTACTCTTTCAAGGGATAGTGACAATAACTATCCTAATCCTTCCGGAGCATTTAAGGTTGCCCAAATCTTTTGTAATGAAGTTATAAGATTGTGTGAGGGAAGATATGATGATATTAATGAAACGGTAGTTAGGGATATATTTAGGGAAGCTAATAATGTAGTTGGTGAATATAATGAGAAAATGGGAAGAAGGCGGGAAATAAGCAACTTCTGGGATTTCGATCTTTTCGCTTGTGCCGCAGCATTTGTTGTTATCAAAGAAAATATTGCTTATTGGGCTAGGATAGCAGATTGTTTGATAGTTAATTTTGATAAAAAAGGAATTATTAAAACAGAGATATTTGAGGACTTTAATATTTTAAAAACTAATGCTCCGAGTAATTATCATGATTTGGATAGAGACACCCGTTTATTACTTGAAAGAGAGAAATATAGGAATGTATTAGACGCTGATGGAAATTTATTTGGTTATGGAGTGGTTGATGGAGAAGATCGAGCTAATAGATATTTAGTATGTGGTAGCTTTGAAGTTAAAAAAGGAGATCTATTAGTTTTAGGGACAGATGGATTTGAGCCGTATTTTAAGATTCCAGAGTTTGTATTCTCTATTCGAAACAAAGAAGAGATAGAAGAGATATCAAAATTGGAATCAGAAGAAATCCCTAATAAATTAGGGAAAGAGAGAAGTCTTATTGTAGCAGAGATATAAAACCAAACCCCATACAATGTATGGGGTCTTTATTTACAAAACATGAAGTTTAAGTTATAGTGTAAATACAGCAAATTAATAAAGGAGGTAAGTAATGTCTGAAAAAGGTAAATATTCTTTCCGGACTAGACATGGCCATACAGTACGATTAAGAGATTTAGCAAAAGCTGGTATGATAAGACTTGGTTTCAGAACAAAGAAAAATTCATCAGAATTGGTTAAATCTATTTCAAAAGGAAGAGTTAAAATCAATCTTAATTCTAAACCTTGTTTATCAATTAAACTTAGATAAAACTAAACCCCATACAATGTATGGGGTCTTTATTTAATCAATTAATTTATTTGTGTAATAGAGAATGTTTTCAGAGAGTATGTAGAGAGTCTCATCTGTATATAATATTTTAGGATTTACTGTCCTATACACATCTACAACATTGACTTTATCTCTGTTGTCAATTTCAGATATTTTAATATCTTTTCCAATATTAAATATTAAGTAATGATTATTTATCCAATCTAAGTTATCTATACTACCTATAAATCTCTCTAAAAATATTCTTTCATTTTCTTTGAATCTCAAATATCCATTTTGTTGTTCTAGATAAAGAATAGACAATTCATTATTAGCATTAATAGCAAGTTTCTTTTTATCTGGAGAGAATTTTATTGCCTTAACATTTTCTTGTATTTTTTTAAATTCTTGACTAGGCGCATTGAATTGATACAAGACATTATTTAGTATTAGGAAGATGTAGTCTCCTTTAACAATAATCTCAGATTTATTTCCTTTCATTTTTACAGAACTTAATATTTTAGGTGAAGAGTCTGATGTTTTTTTACGGTATATCAAACCATTCTCACTTAAATAGTAAAAGAATCCATTATCAAAGCAGTATGCTATATATGGTTCTAGTTCTTTGATTCTATATATGTAGATAAAAGCATCACTTTTAATATCAAATCCCTTTAGATCTAGTTCTTTTGTTAAATCTATTGCAAAGAACTTATTATCTTTCTGATATTTAGATTCTATAATAAGTCCAAGTGAGTTATCTGCCCATTTTAAGTTCTTAAATTCTAGGAAGTTCTCTTGAGTGAATATATTTTCTGTGGTTTTCTTAAATATATCATATATTCCTACGCTCCAATTTTCATCAGTATTTGATACTATGGCTATCTTATTTCCATTAGGAGATAAGAAATAGTCTATAATCTTACCATCGTATAATTCTAATTCTAAATTACTAGGGAATAGAATAATTCCCCTTGCTTCTGTTACTTGCTTTGGTAGTATTTCTAAGTTCTTCTCCCATGTAAAGAATCCTTCTTTTTCTATTTTAAAGTTATGAGTTTTTGGAGTTAGATTCTTAATTAGCGTACTTCTTTCCAAGAATCCTAATTCTTTTGCAATCTCATTATTTATTTTGATCTTTGTAGATGATTGACGCATCTTAAAAAATGCTCCTCCAGTTTGAATGATTTTGATTCCATGGTCATTTTTGATTCTATATCCCTGAGAGTACATAACAATTCCAGGCGTTATTATTAGGAATAATAAGACTAATATTGTCAATAATATATTGTTCTCTTTTTTTGTCATACTTACATAATATATAAAAAGAGAGTATTTGCAAACAAACTTGCTAATTCCTTAGTAAAAATGTAATATTAGGATATATGAAAGAGAAATTTATTATAAATGGACCCAATAAAATAAGTGGAGAAATAGAAGTAAGAGGATCAAAGAATGTAGCATTCCCAGTGATTATAGCTTCTCTTTTAACAGATGAAGATTGTATAATTGATAATCTTCCTTTGATTGAAGATATAAAAAGAATTTTGGAGATTTTAGAAAGCATGGATGTAGAGATTGTATGGCTTTCAGAAAGAAAAATTAAGATTAATTCTAAGAATTTAGACCCTAAGAAATTAAATAAAAAGCTTGTTAATAAGATTAGAGGTTCTATTTATTTATTTGGTGCATTACTTGCAAGATTTAAAAAAGCCAAACTTCCATATCCTGGAGGTTGTGTAATAGGAGCAAGACCAATTTCTACTCACTTAAATGCTTTAAAGCAATTGAATGTTGATATAAAGGAAGACTTTGATACATTCACATTAAATTCTGCTAAAGCTGAAGCTTCTCTTGTTATATTAAATGAATTCTCAGTATCAGGGACTGTAAATACCCTATTATTTGCATCATTACTTGAGGGAGAAACTACAATTAAAACAGCAGATGAAGATTATCAGACATTAGAGATTATTAAAGTTTTAATTAAGATGGGTGTAAAAGCAAAGTCTTATGCTAGAAATACTATAAAAATCACAGGAAAGAAGAAATTAAAGGGGTTTACATATAAGCTGATATACGATCCAATTGAAGCAGGGACTTTTATTCTAATGGCAGCAATTACCAAAGGAACTCTTTTGATTAAGAATGTTGAGTATGATTACTTAGAATTTCCATTGAAAAGATTAAGAGACTTTGATTTGAAATGGGAAAGACCTGCAAAAGACCAGATATTAGTTAAGCCATGGCATTCTCTTCAGATTGATAAAATACAGGCATTGCCAGCTCCGGGAATGGGAACAGATTTACTTCCTTTATTTGGAGTATTATCTACCCAACTTCCAGGACTTACATTACTTCACGATCCTTTATTTGAAGGAAGACTTAAATACTTAGAAGAATTGAATAAAATGGGAGCTAATATTATCTTTTCTGATCCTCATAGAGCAATAATTTCTGGGCCAACTCCTTTATTTGGAGTAGATATCTCTTCTCCTGATCTAAGAGGTGGAGCAAGTTTAATTGCAGCAGGTATAATTGCAAAGGGAGAGACAGTGATAAATAATATTTATCAGATAGATAGAGGGTATGAAAGAATAGAAGAAAGATTGCAGAAGATTGGAGTAGATATTAAAAGAATATAATATGTTTATAAAAAAGATAGGAATTGATTTGGGAACAGCTAATTCTTTAGTCTTTGTTCCAAATAAAGGAATAGTATTAAATGAGCCATCAGTGGTAGCAGTGTCTTTAGATGATAATAAAATTTTAGCAGTAGGATCTGAGGCAAAAGAGATGATAGGAAGAACCCCAGATAATATCAAAGTATATAGACCACTTAGAGATGGTGTTATTGCAGACTTTAGAGTGACTCAAGCAATGATTAAATATTTCATTTCAAAAGTTAAAGGTAAATTTGATTTTTTAAAACCAGAGCTTTTGATTTCTGTTCCAGCTGGAATTACATCTACAGAAAAGAGAGCAGTTATTGAAGCAGGAATATTAGCAGGAGCAAAAGCAGTGTATTTAGCAAAAGAGCCAATTTTGGCAGCCATAGGAGCAGAAATTGCAATTAATTCATGCTCAGGACATATGGTTGTAGATATTGGAGGAGGAACAACAGAGGTTGCTATTATCTCTCTTGGAGGAATTGTATCAGCTGATTCTTTAAAAGTAGCAGGAGATAAATTAAACACAGCAATAGCAGACTATATTAAAAAGAAATATAATCTTGCTATAGGGCCAGAAACTTCAGAAAAAGTTAAGATGTCTATTGGAACAGCGTTGAAAGAAAAAAAAGAAACAACAATTGATATTAAAGGAAGAGACTTGATTTTAGGACTTCCTAGGAATATTAAGGTATCGTCAAATGAAACAGCAGAAGCCATGAGGGAAAGATTAGATGAAATTATCATTGCTATTAAAAATATCTTAAGACAGACACCACCAGAACTTGCAGCAGATATTATGGACAAGGGAATGATACTTTCAGGAGGAGGAGCATTAATAAATAATTTAGATAAAATGATAGCAAAGGAAACGGGAGTGCCTTGTACAATAGCTAAAGAACCACTTTATTGTGTTGCAAAGGGAACAGGTATTGTTCTAGAGAATTTAGACGCATATAAGAAAAGTGTAATGAGTAAGAATTAATATGTATAAAAATCAGATTGATTTTTTAGATAAGGCAGTTAAGCTAAAAAGCATGTCACATGCTTACTTATTCCATGGAGTAGATGATGTAGAAGAAATTGCATTGGATTTTATAAAAAAAGTAAACAAGGAAGTATGTAATAAAGAAGGAACACCAAATATTTTATATATAGAGCCAGAATCAAATCAAATAAAGATAGATCAGATTAAAAAAGAATTGAGGACATTTATTGCTTCAACCTCAATGGATAATGCATATAAGATAGTTTTGATAAGACAAGCACATTATTTGAATGAACAAGCTCAGAATTCCTTACTCAAATCATTAGAAGAACCAAAAGGAAAAGTATTGTTTATATTGATTACAAGATATCCAGATGTCTTATTAGATACAGTGTTATCAAGATGTACTAAGATATTTTTTCCATTTCTAATTTCAAACTTAACAGATGAGGAAAAGGAATACATTAAAGATATACAGGAATTATCTGAAGCAGAACTACATAAGAGATTTGTATATGTTAAAAATATATTTAAAGGAAAAGACAGCGCAGAAGAATTAAACAAAGCAAAGGATATTCTGAGAACATGGATGTTTTATTTCAGAGAGATATTATTAGATAAAACAGGAGTGAAGAAAACAGAGTTTAAAAGTGATTATTCAATAAAAAAAATAACAAGGATAATAAAAAACATACAAAAGATTTTAGTCTCATTAGACTTCACAAACGCAAGCAATAAAATGGCGTTTGAAATAATATTATTAGAATTATGATGTACAAAGAAATATTAGAAAAACACAAAGATAATTTAGAAAAGAATTTAGACTTTCTAAAATCAGAACTTACTAAAATAAGAACAGGGAAAGCAAGTCCTAGTTTAGTTGAGGATATCATGGTTGATTATTTGGGAACTAATCTTCCCTTAAAACAACTATCTTCAATTTCATGCCCCGAGGCAAGGCAGATTTTAATTACTCCATGGGATAAAGGATGTATTGAGGCAATTGTTGGAGCAATCTCAAAATCATCTTTAGGAATAAGTCCTATAGTAGATAAGGATGCAATCAGAATTTCCATGCCAATGCTTACGGAAGAGTATAGAAATACTTTAAAGAAACTAATAGCAGAGAAAAAAGAAGCAGCAAGACAAGGGCTTAGAAGAATTAGACAAGATATCTCAAAAGAAATTGATGCTAATTTTTCTAAAAAAGAGTTAACAGAAGATGATAAGTTTAAAGCAAGAGATGAACTTCAAAAGATAACAGATGAACAGAATAAAAAGATGGATGAATTGGTTAGTAAAAAAGAACAAGAAATCACTCTATGATAGAAGGACTAATAGTATTTTTTATAATAATAAATGTCATTGCTTTTGTTCATGAGTTAGGACATTTTCTTCCTGCAATACAATCAGGAGTTAAAGTATATGAATTTGGGTTTGGATATCCTCCAAGAATATTTGGAGTGTATAAGAAAGACGGGAAGTTTAAATTTGTATGGGGGAATCAGAGACTCAAAAGCACTTATGATGCGGAGGAATTAGAATCTATTAAAGGAGATATAAAAGAAGAGAAGAGATATGAAGATGCTTTTGAGTCAGACTCTACAGTATTTTCTTTTAATTTACTTCCGTTAGGAGCATTTAATAATTTGAATTCAGGAAGAGATGTCGGGAAGAGTAGAAAAGAAGATAAGACTGATTTTGATAATAAAAGTATTTGGAAGAGATTTGTTATTATCATAGGAGGAGTATTATTTAATATAGTATTTGGAATGTTTCTTTTCTATATTATATTAGCAAGCACTGGATATGTATATTGGCAACCACTTCCATATGAACATGAGTTTCTATTAAAACAAGCAGAAGTTTATCCAATGGTAATTTATGTAGATCCTTATTCTCCAGCATCAGTTGCAGAACTTCATACAGGAGATATTATCATAGGAGGAGCAGATGAAGACTTCAAGAGTGCAGATGATTTTTTAATATTCTTAGAAGATAATAAAGATGATTTAGTTGATTTAAGGATAAAGGACATCACTACAAAAGAAGAAAGAACAGTGAAGATTATTCCAGATTCAAGAAGAGAAGAAGGAAAGGGACTAATAGGAGCGGGAATTTCTAATGCTGCTAAGTTTGATTATAGCAATTCAAAGATAACATCTGGTATGGTGCATTCAATCAATTTTATTCATTTTAATTTTACTCAGATAGGAAAGATGTTTACTAAATCAATTGAGACTAAAGATCCTAGTTTGATGACAGACAATATGGTTGGACCTGTAGGAATTGCAGCATTGATTGATAAAGTGATTCCATCTGGATTTATGAAATTGCTTGAGCTTACAGCATTACTTTCTTTGATTATTGGATGCATGAATTTACTTCCAATACCAGCAGTAGATGGAGGAAGATTAGTATTCCTATTTTATGAATTGATTTTTAGAAGAAAGGTCTCTGTTGAATTTGAACATAAAGTAAATGCTTATGGATTTAGCATACTCATAATTCTCGGAGTTCTTATTATAATAAAAGATGTGTTTCAATTTTATTTATGAAGTTATCAAAATTAATATATAAAGTAAGAAAGGAAACAATAAAAGATGAACAGAGTATAAATGCACAGCTTTTAATTAGGGCAAACTTTGTTGATAAAGTATGTGCAGGAGTTTATACTATGCTTCCTTTCGGACTTAGAACAGCAAAAAAAATAGAGACTATTATTAGGGAAGAGATAATAAAGAAAGAAGGACAGGAAATTTCCATGCCTGCCTTACATCCAAAAGCAAACTGGATAAAAACTGGAAGATGGGATACAATGACAGATCTTTTTAAGTTAGAAAATTATGCTTTAGGAGCAACCCATGAAGAAATAGTAGTCCCTTTAGTAAGTAAATATTTAGAGACATACAAAGAATTACCATTCTCTTTATTTCAATTCCAAACAAAATTTAGAAATGAATTAAGAGCAAAATCAGGACTATTGAGAACAAAAGAATTTGTAATGAAAGATTGGTATTCATTTCATGCGACAGAGGAATGTTTAGATAAGTTCTATGATGAGTCAATTGAGGTGTATAATAGGATATTTAAAAGATTGAATTTGAAATCAATTTTAACTTATGCATCAGGGGGAAGTTTTTCTAAATATTCTCATGAGTTTCAAGTAGAAACACCAGCAGGAGAAGACATGATTTATTATTGTTCTAAATGTAATATTGCAGTTAATAAGGAAATAGAACATGATAAATGTCCTAAATGTGGAAATACTGATTTGCAAGAGAAAAAAGCAATTGAGATTGGAAATATATTTAAGTTGATGACAAAGTTTTGTGAACCTTTTGATTTAAAATACAGGAATAAAGAAGGAGAAGATAAATTAGCAATAATGGGTTGTTATGGAATAGGCATTGGAAGATTAATGGGAGCGGTAGTGGAAACTTCTCATGATGACAATGGTATTATATGGCCAGAGAGCATCGCACCATTTGATTATTATCTGATATCAATTAAAAGAGATAAAGAAGCAGAGGAGATTTATGGAAGACTAACTGCAAAAGGATATGATGTCTTATTTGATGATAGAGATGAGAGCCCTGGTAAGAAATTCTCTGATGCTGATTTGATTGGTATTCCAAAGAGAATTGTCATATCAGAAAAAACAGGAGATAAGGTGGAGTTAAAAGAAAGAAATAAAAAAGATGCAGAACTAATAAATATATCTGATTTATGTTAAACTTTAATTTTTTTAAGAAGTTTTCAAGAGATTTGGCTATTGATTTAGGAACAGCTAATTCTCTGGTGTATGCAAAAGACAGGGGTATAGTATTTTCTGAACCTTCAGTGGTAGCATTGAATAAAAAAACAGGAAGGATTTTAGCTGTAGGAAAAGATGCAGAAGTTATGGTAGGAAGAACTCCAGGTCATATTATTGCAACTTATCCATTAGTAGATGGTGTAGTTTCTGATTATGAAGCAACAGAACAGATGCTTAAGTATTTTGTGGAGAAAGTATTTGCTGATAAGGTGTTGTTATCTCCTAGAATTAGAATGGTTATTGGAGTTCCTTGTGGTATTACAGAGGTAGAAAAAAAAGCAGTAATTGATGCAGCGAAGAGCGCGGGAGCATTTGATGTTCATTTAATTGAAGAGCCAGTTGCAGCTGCTATTGGTGCAAGACTTGCAGTGCAAGAAGCAGGGGGAAATTTCGTAGTAGATATTGGAGGAGGAACTTGTGAGATTGTTGTTATTTCTCTTGGAGGGATTGTATTATCTAAGAGTTTAAAAATAGCAGGGAATAGATTTGATAATGATATTATAAACTACTGTCAAGAAGAGTATAAACTTTTGATTGGAAAAAGAACTGCAGAAAAAACTAAGATTGCAATTGGATCAGTAATAGAAATTAAAAGAAAAGATAAGAACGCTAAAAGAGAAATGCCCGTAAGAGGAAGAAACTTAATCACAGGGCTTCCAGAGGAAATACTATTATCAGAAGAGGATGTAAGAAAGGCAATGGAAAAGAGTATTAAAAAAATTGTAGAAGCTATTAAAGAAGCAATAGAACAGACTCCCCCAGAATTATTATCCGACATTATGCAAAAGGGAATATATCTTGCAGGAGGAGGAGCATTACTTAAAGGATTAGATGAATTAATACAAAGAGAAACTAAAGTACCAGTAAAGATTGTAGATGATCCTTTAACAGCAGTTGTGAGAGGAGCTGGTGTTGTCTTAGAGAATATTGATACTTTGAAAGATGTCTTGTTGGATACAATGGAACTTGAACCACCAAAGTAATATGAAGAAATTAGCAAAGTTATACATATCAAAAGAAGAAGAGAATAAATTGCAGAAAGATTTATCTGAGATTTTAGAGTATGTAAAAGTTTTAGAAGAAGTAGATGTATCTGATATAGAAGAGACATCTCATAGCATTGATATATATAATATTTTAAGAGAAGACGAAGTAAAAAAAATCAAAACAGAAATTAAGAGTATAAAAGTAAAAGGAGTTTTTAATGATAAATAAATCTATACAACAACTTCATAATGGACTTGTAAACAAGGAGTTTAAAGCTGTAGATATTTTGTCTGCATATATGAAAGAAATCAAAGATAAAGATAATACAATCAATTCTTATCTTTTAGAGACTTTTGATTTAGCAAAAGAACAAGCAGAGAATATTGATAAGAAAATTGAAAATGGAGATAAAATTGATATCTTAGCGGGAATTCCAATGGCAGTTAAAGATAATATATTAGTGAGAGGATATAAATGTACTGCAGGATCAAAGATGCTAGAAGACTATATCGCAGCATATGATGCAACTATAATAAAAAGATTAAAAGACAAAGGAGCTATAATTCTAGGAAAGTTAAACTTAGATGAATTTGCAATGGGGTCTTCTGGAGAATATTCTGCATATGGGAAGACTAAGAATCCTATAGACATAGATAGAGTCCCAGGAGGATCATCTTCTGGACCAGCTGCAGCAGTGGCAGGTGATATGGCAGTCTATTCTCTAGGTTCTGATACAGGAGGATCAATCAGACAGCCAGCTTCATTCTGTGGAGTATGTGGGCTTAAACCTACATATGGAGCAGTCTCAAGATATGGTCTTATATCTCTTGCATCATCTTTAGATCAAATAGGACCAATAGCAAAGAATGCAGAGGATTTGGAAATTGTGTTTGACGCAATCAAGGGAATAGATGACTTAGATTCTACATCAGTCGATATAGAGAAAAAAGAGAAAAAAGAATTTGATATTTCAAAGATAAAAATAGGAATACCAAAAGAATATTTTGTAGAAGGTATAGATGATGATGTTAAAAAATCTATAATATCCGCAATAGAAAAATTTAAAGAACAAGGAGCAGAAATAAAAGAGATAAGTTTACCACATACTAAATATGCTCTTGCAAGTTATCAGATAATTATGACAGCGGAGGCTTCTTCTAATCTTGCTAGGTATGATAATATCAGATATGGAAGTGATAAAGAGATTAAATCAGAGAACTTGGATGAGTTCTATTGCAATGCCAGAGGTGAGTTATTTGGAGAGGAAGTAAGAAGAAGAATAATGCTTGGAACATATGTTCTTTCATCTGGATATTATGATGCATATTATAAAAGAGCACAGAAAGTTAGAACTTTAATATCAAATGATTTCACAAATGCTTTTGAAGAAGTTGATATTATTCTAACTCCAACAAGTCCGGAAACTGCATTTCTTTTTGGACAAAACATAGAGAATCCTGTTAAAATGTATTTAGCAGATATTTATACATCTTCCGTAAATCTTGCAGGAGTTTGTGCGGTGTCTATTCCTTGTGGATATTCAGGGATGCTTCCAATAGGATTGCAGATAATAGGAAATTTTTATCAAGAAAAACAAATATTAAAAGCAGCTCAATTTTTTGAAAAATGCCAGTATTAAAAACCTTATTAGATTTTATAGATCCTAGTTCTACTGCAACATCATCTGCGCAGGGGATTTTAGATTCATATATTAATCCAGAGCTAGAAGGAATAAGATTCATTTTTATATTCTTTTCTCTTCTTTTTTTAGCAGCAACAATATATTTCTATAAAACAACAGGATATTTAGAGGATATATTTTTCAGAGACTTTAGAGATTTCTGGACATTCAAACCAAAGGGAGAAGTTCAGAGAGCTGATAAATGGAAGAAGGTAGATGCAAACATTCATTCAGGAATTCCAGCAGAGGAAAAACTAGCTATCATTGATGCCATAGAAATGATAGAAGATTATTTTTTTACATATTATGATGGAGATAATTTTAAGGAGTGGATAGAAGAGGCAAGAAGAAGAAATCCAAGTATTGTTCCAGCAATAGAGAGACTGAAAGATATTAAACAAAAGATTGTGGAAGATAAGAATTATGAGTTATCTTCTATTGATGCAAAGAATATTGTTAAAGAAGCAGAGTCTGTTTTAAGAAAAATTAAGCACTTAGTATAAAAGACTTGATTTTTTTTTTGAAATGTATATAATAGATATTATATTGCGAGGTGGACCAATAGTAGGTCGCGGGTCCCATAAGCCCGAAGTCTAGGTGCAATTCCTGGCCTCGCAACAGATAAGTTTGGCAGGGTAGCTCAGTTGGTTAGAGCGTGGGATTCATAAGCCCGAGGTCGTGGGTTCAAGTCCCACTCCTGTCACACGTATGCGGTGGTAGCATAGCTGGCTTAATGCGCCTCCCTGTCACGGAGGAGATCGTGGGTTCAAATCCCATTCACCGCGCCACAAGAGAACAGAGATGTTCTTTTTTTGTTTGCTTTTTAAAGAAATAGCATTATAATATAAATATGAAGAAAGTTAAATTAGAAGTGAATTTACCACTTTCTATTATAAAAGAAGGCAAAAGCTATATTGCTTATAGTCCGGCTTTGGATTTGTCTACTTGTGGAAAAGATTATGATGAGGTCAAAAATAGATTTTCTGAATTAGTGAATATATTTTTTGAGGAAATTATTAAAGAAGGAACTATAGATAAAGTTTTAAATGATTTAGGATGGAAGGAAATTAAGGTATTGTTGTAAGCATTGTTCAAAATCTAGATTTTTAAAGAGGATATAAAAGTCCTTTTTTTGTTTGACATATATAGGATATATTGGTATAAGAAAATGTACGATACCTTAACAATAAAAGGAGGCAGAGATGTCAAAAAGTTTATTATTTTTTTGTGGATATACGGTGATAATGTTATGTTCGTTGTTGATAATATTATCATGGAATTTCTTTGAGAAGAAAAGAGAAAGATATAAAGATGCACTAAATTGCCTGGTTCAGAAATTTTACCGGTTAACAAATGTACGTTGTACATTAAACCG
>CBDUWM010000005.1:0-16003 GCA_965370925.1 uncultured bacterium | reverse complement strand
GGGAAGTGTTATCCCCGCCCTAAAGGACGGGGCTTGCCACTACGTGGTGTCAAATCACTTGCACTCTATTTTTTTTATTTTAATCATTTGTTTTTCTAATAATCCTACCTTTGCTCCCCATTCCCTTAAACAAGAACTTGCATTTGCCATTCCAAATACAATAGAATCCTCTATTTTCCCTGTCTTTATATACTTTGCTAAAAACCCTGAACCAAACGCGTCCCCTGCTCCTGTATTATCTATCACATCAACCTTTGGTGGTTTGGCAAGATATATATTCTTTTTATCATATACCATAACTCCCTCTTTCCCCATTGTCATTATAATAACCTCTGGTCCATAATCTCTTAATTCACTGAATATTTTATCAGAATCATTGGTGTTTAATTTTGTTAGATACTTTGCTTCATCTTGATTCAATGACAAAACATTTACTTTTTTCAAAATACTTTTAATTCTTGTAAGTTTTAATTGCATCATTGAAGGATTAGCAAATATCTTAATATTATTCTCAACTCCATGATCTACAATCTTTTCAAAAGAATCTGATGTCTTACCTGATAATGGTGCAATATAGAACCATTTTGATTTTAATTTCTTAAATAAGATATTATCATTATTCAATTCCCCTGATGCTCCTCTGTATGCCATTATTGTTCTGTCTTTTCCAGGAGCAGTTAATATCACTGAATGATTTGTCGGCTTACCACATACTTGCACAGCTAAATCAGTATTAATATCTAACTTCTTTAGATTCTCTAATAATTCTTCTCCTGTGTTATCACATCCAATACTCCCACACCATGCAACATTAAACCCTTGGTTCGCAAATGTCTTCGCAGTGTTAGTTCCTCCTCCTCCTATTCTGAATAGTATCTTTGCTACATTAGTTTTAGAACCTGTGGCAAAAAACAGACCCTCCTTAATACTCTTTTTATTAATTATTGGTAATTTCTTAAATACCAAATATATATCTTTTGTAGTTGATCCAAATGTTATTATATCAAACATATTATTTCTTACTTAATTTCATTAACGTCTTTATTACAATATCTGGCGTAAGCGACATTGACCCAATCTTAATATCCATTAAAAATTCTGCAAATCCTGGGATTGTAGAAGGCGCATCTCCACATATACCTGAATACTTCTTTTGTTTTCTGCATTCATCTACTGCCATCTTAATTAATTTACAAACTGCAGGATTAAATTCATTAGCAATGTGATGAATATTAGCATTATCTCTATCTATTCCTAATGTGCATTGAGTTAAATCATTTGACCCAATTGAAAACCCATCACATATTTTCAAAAACTCCTCTGCCATTAATACATTAGAAGGTATTTCGCACATTATATACACTTTCAAATCTTTTGATCTCTTAAGTCCATATTCTCCCATTAATTGTATTACTTTTTTTGCTTCCTCAGGAGTTCTACAGAAAGGAATCATAACAATAATATTCTTCAAACCATAAATCTCTCTCGCTCTTTTAATTGCCTCACACTCTAGCTTAAATGCTCTCTTGTAATTATCATCATAATATCTTGAAGCTCCTCTCCATCCAATCATTGGGTTCTCTTCTGATGGTTCATATAGAGTACCTCCAATTAAAGTCTCATACTCATTTGATTTGAAATCAGACAATCTTAATACTACATCTTTTGGATAAAATGTAGATGCAATTTGAGATATACCCTCTGCTAATTCTTGGATATAGTATTGTTTTTTATCCTTATACCCAAATGTAATATCATCAATCTTTTTCTTTAATTTCTTATCTTTTAATTTATCATAATCACAAAGTGCTAAAGGATGAATTTTAATCTTCTCTGCTATTATAAACTCCTGTCTTGCAAGTCCTACTCCTGATACTGGAAGATTCCAATACTTATAAGCTGATTCTGGGTCTCCAATATTAAGTAATATCTTTACTGGAAGTTTAGGGACTTCTTTCAAATTATACTTCTTGATTTCAAAATCTAACTCTCCTTTATATACTTTACCAACTTTAGTACCAGAGCAATCTGCTGTTACTAATTGGTTATCTTTTAATATCTTGCTTCCATTCAAACTTCCAACAATACAAGGCACTCCCAATTCCCTTGAAACTATAGCAGCATGAGAAGTTGTTCCTCCTTCATCTGTAATAATAGCAGATGCTATGCGCATAACAGGAACCCAATCAGGATCTGTCATTTTTGTAACTAAAACCTGTCCTTCTTTAAATTTTGAGATATCTTTTACATCTTTAATAACCTGCACCTTACCTTTACCAATTTTATTACCAACAGCAACTCCCTCTACTAATATCTTACTAGTTTCTTTTATCTTATATTCTTGATATATATTCCCTTTCTCTTGAGCATGAACAGTCTCTGGTCTTGATTGTACAATATATAGTTCTTTTGTTATTCCATCTAAAGCCCATTCTAAATCTTGTGGGGTTTGGTAATGGTCTTCAATGATACAAGCCCATTTCGCTAATTGTAAAATATGCTTGTCTTCTATTGAATATCTTTTCTGATCTTTTGGTAATACTTTCACTTCTTTTAATCCTCCCTTTGCTCCATATATATATTTCTTCTCTTTTCTTCCCATATCCTTTAATGTAATGGCAGAATAACCCTCTTTTAATGTTGGCTTAAACACATGAAATGTATCTGGAGTTATAAGACCCTTCACAATCATTTCTCCTATTCCATAGATACCAGAAACCATAACAATATTTCTAAATCCTGTTTCAGTATCTAAGGTAAACATTACTCCAGAAGATCCTTTATCAGATCTTATCATTTTCTGCACTAATACTGATAAAGCAACTTCCAAGTGATTAAATCCCTTTTCTTCTCGGTATGCAATAGCTCTATTAGTAAACAATGAAGCTATGCAATTTTTGATAGAAGAAAGCAAAGCTTTCTTTCCTTTAACATTCAAATATGTTTCGTGTTGTCCTGCAAATGATGCATCTGGCAAATCCTCTGCTGTAGCAGATGACCTAACAGCAACATCTGTGTTCTTTTGATTACTTTCTTTTGATAAAATATTATAATTAAACAAAATCTCTTCTTCTAAATCTTTTGGAAACTTTCCTTCTAAAATCTTACCTCTTAGTTCTCCTCCTGTTTTAATTAACTGCTTAATATTTTTAGAGTCTAAAGTCTTAAACTTATCTTTAATAAAATCATTGATTCCATTGTATTCTAAATAATACCAATATGCATCTGCTGATAAACAGAAAGCATTAGGAATCTTGACTCCTTTCTTTGTTAACTGAGAATACATCTCCCCCATAGAAGCATTTTTTCCTCCTACTAATGGAACATCTTTTTTTCTTAAATTCTTTATCCAAAGAATATACTTTTTTTCTTGCATATTTTTATTAATGATTTTATTGCCTTAACTGCTCTTTTAGGATCAGTATAATTTGGAATATGATTCTTTTCCAATAAATCTACTGACGGTTGTGTTAACTTCCCACCAACAAAAGAACAGACTATTGCTTTATTTTTAAACTTCTCTTTTAATTTGATTATTGCCTTTGCATTCAAAATTGGCTCAGTTGTCATTTGTAAAGTCTGTAATACTAACACTCCATGAATATCTGATTGCTTCAATAAATTCTCTAATGCAATTTCATATCTATTTGAATTAGCATCTCCTAAAATATCTACTGGATTTCTTTTTGACCATGCAGGATGCATGTCTTTTGAAATATTTTCAATTGTTTTTTCTTTCAATTTTGCTAACTTAACTCCATACTTGTCACAATAATCTACTGCTAAAATTCCAACACCTCCTCCATTTGTAAGAATCGCTATATTGTTTTTTATAGATGGTTGCCATGAAATAGCTTTTGCAATATCAAACATCTCAATAACAGAATTTGTCTCAATAATATCTGCTTGTTTAAATGCTGTTTTAAATATCTCATAATCTCCAGCCAAACTCCCTGTATGTGTAGATACTGCCTCCTTAGATAAAGAAGACTTCCCTGCTTTAATAACAATAATTGGTTTTTTACAATCCTTTGCAACTTGTAAGAACCTCCTTCCATCTTTAACTCCTTCTATGTATAAGGTTATTACCTTGGTATCCTTGTCCTTTGATAAATACTCAATAAAATCTACTAATCCTAAATCTGCCATATTACCTAAAGATATTACCTTTGAGAATCCAAAATTCTCTGTAATAGACAAATCCAATACTGAATCAATTAATGCTCCTGATTGAGATACAAAAGCAATATTACCTTTACTAGGAGACACAGGTGCAAAAGAAGCATTTAACTTTTCTTTTGGATTTAATATTCCTAAACAATTAGGACCAATTAATGGAATATCTTTTAATATTTCTGCTATTTGTTTTTGTAATTCTTTTCCCTGTTTCCCAATTTCTGCAAATCCTGCTGATATTAAAACTACACCTCCTACTTTCTTCTTTTTACATTCAATTATTATATCCTTCACTATTTCAGATCTCACAGCAATAATAACTAAATCAATCTTATCTTTAATATCTAAAATAGAGTTATAACATCTATGCCCTGATATTGTTTCGTAATTAGGATTAATACAGAATATTTTTGCCTTACTTTCTTTTAAGTTAGATATGATACCAAGTCCAACAGACTTCTTTTTTGGAGAAGCCCCTATTATTGCGATTGTTTTTGGTTTAAAAATTCTATTTAAATTCATAATAAAAATTTGAAGTCTATTGCTATTGCCTGTTTATCATTTACTATTACAGGATTTAAATCTATCTCCTTTATATTATTTTCCATTGCAAGTTTAGAAACATTAATAAGCAAATCTGCTAACTTTGATATATTGATTGCCTTTTTCCCTCTTGCTCCTGCAAGCACCTTATATGCTTTGATTTCTTTTATCATTTCAACTGCATCCTTCTTCTTTATGGGACAGATTCTAAAAGAAACATCTTTTAATATTTCTACAAATATTCCTCCCAAACCAAACATAATAACAGGACCAAAATTATCATCTCTTTTTATCCCTACAATAACAGAATATCCTATGACCATCTCTTGAACAATAATTTGCTCTGAGATATTTTTAAGTCTCTGAAACTCTTTTTTAAATTCTAAATCATCTGAGATATTTAAAGAAATTCCGTTTAATTCTGTTCTATGTAAAATATCTTCTCCAAATACTTTTAAGGCAATAGGGTATTTGATTCTTTCTGCAAACTTCTGAGCTTCCTTCTCATCTAAAAAAACATCGACATTACCTACATCAATCTTATTTTTTTTAAGTAATTTAATAGTATCTGAAAAATTTAATATCATTGGTTTATTATATCATAAAATAAAAAAACCCCACAATATGTGGGGATAATTCCTATCTAGGAGAAAAGGCCATACAATGATTATGAATCTTTGTTTCTAAACTCGCTACGCCAAGAGGATAATTAGGAGAAACATTTTTAACAGATTTACCCAAGTTACCTTTCTCTATATTATTATCCCATATGTTACGTATATAGAAATACTCTAGAATATTCCTATACTGAGGCTCTGTAGCAATACGATATACAGAATCAATCCCAAGCATTATGAGAATTGATTGGATGGTATTAATATATAGCTCAGACTTTTCATCAACATTAATCAAGGCCGTTATCTTATCTCTCGTCATTTCTATAACAGCTATATGTTGTATTGATGTTTGATCAGTAACTAAAGAATCTTTAAATTCAAAATTCTTTTTCCAGCTTTCATTTTCTGGAAAACATGGTTTATGTTTTGAATCCATACATGGAAGACTTGGTCCATTAACTACTGTAGCACATCCATGCTCTGGCACGTCTTCCTCTACCCACGAATAAAGATAAAGAGGAATTCTAACAATAGGCTGTGTCGCATTTACTTGATTCAAATAAAGAAGATTTTTTGAGAAAATACTCAATGAAAATACTGATGTTCCTAGCAAATCAATTTTCTTTTTAGTTGTAAAAAGAACATTCTGAGTTCTTTTTTTTCTCATCTCTTTATTGAGTTTTCTCAATCTATCAACAAATACAAGTGCCGTTGCCTTTACTACCTTTTTAATCATTTCAAACTCCATTCTGCTCATTTTTTAAAAGAGCCTAACCCTTTCTATTTACTTCTATATTAAGAAGCATATGGGCTTAAATAATATATATCATATAAAAAATAATATATCAAATAAAAAAACCCGCACTAATATGCGGGAATAACACTCTATTTCAGCTCAATTTGAACCAAAAATGATTTTATAATCCCCTTTGGTGGGATTTCTGCTCTTGTGACCTCTTTCAATCCATAATATTCTTTGAACATAAAAATTATCACTTCATTTTTTTCACCATCCTCAAACTCAAATATTAACATAGCTCACTTCCTTTCTATATATTACTATTATACATATACCTCCTTTTGTAAAGAAAATAAAGCCCCCTTGATTTCAAGGGGGATATAACTGTTATCCGGCAAATCCTCCGGCCTGTGCTTCTTGACTGAACGCTGCGGCACTTTGACTTGCATTTGAAACACTCTTTGACATCAGATTAAATGCTCTTCTAATATCTCTTGCAAGGTCAGATGATACAAACGACCATTTCTCTAAAATACCCATATCAGAAAATATCTTCTTGAAATCATTTACACCATTCTTACTTTCTCCAAATCCCATTGCAGAAATAATATGCTTTTCGCTTTGGAGCAAATCCTTAATCATTGGCTTAAGTTCGGAAGGATGTCTAATTTCTCGAGAATCATTATCCCACCCATCAGTCATTATCATCGTAACTGCGTTTACTGTAATACCAGTGTTTTCAAACTCAGCAACTTTCATTCCAACATTCGCGAGAGTCTTTGCTATATTATCATATAGTGGAGTCATTCCATTAGGACAATAATTAGAATTATTAATTTCTGGAAATGACTCAAGTATCCTATATGGAATTTTCATTGACCCATTCAATGAAAATGCACCAATCATAATACTCTCACTTCTTTCTGCGTTCTTCAAATCAGAAATAAAATCATTAATAGAAGTTTTTAATAAACTATCACTCCCAGAATCCATTGATGATGAATCATCAACAAGAATAGTAACTAACGTAACATCTTCTGTTGCATCTATATCATCAACAGTAATTCCCTTTGCTTGTTCAAATTCTTCTGCAAGATTTCTTCCCTCAAGCAAATTCATGCTTTCTTCGCCAAAATCTGTTCCGTCTAAACTCATGTCAAACTCCTTTCGGCCACTGATCAATTGGGTCAGTAGACTTTACAATATGCATACCAGCATCTGAAAACTTTTGGAATGCTTCCTCGCCCTGTGCTTCAAAACTAGCTACTGATGAAGTGCAATCTTCTAGAAGATATACCTTCTTCACCAAATCAGGATTTTTCAACATTATCTCATCCAAGAAATCCTGAATTGACCATGCAAGACAATGACTTTTTGCCTGACCAGTTATCACAACCATATCAGAGTTTATCAATGTCTCAATTAATTCAATGTTCTTTCTGGAAGTTTTCGTTGGAACTTCTGGCTGGAAAATTGAATAATGCTCTGTTCTTTTATCTCCTCCTTTAAATACTGGAGAATTATCACAATTACGAAGAAAACTATGAAAAGTAATTGCCTCATAAAATATTGGCGCAAAATTATGCCCAATACTTCCAACCATACAATGGTGTGGCCAGATCATGAGACCATATTTCCCTTTGCTTTTCAAATTCTTGCAATAATTGAGCGCATACTTCGTGAGTCTTGCCTGATTGCCCATTACTGGGTTTGCCATGTACTTACCATCCAAAATATCCTGAGCAGTGATTGTAGTAAATGAATTCGGATGGTCTCCATTTTCATCTAAGAAAAACTCTGGATAGAAAATCTGGTATGGAAAATGTGTATCCATTGTTGGAATAATTCGAGAAATAACACCAGAATTATTATAAATAAATTCTGCTATTCTACGATTATCCTCTTCCGCTCCAGGGATATACAACGATCCATTCGGCAAACAGAAATCTCTTTGTTCATCAATTGCAAGAAGAGTAATCACTCTTTTATCATTACGGCTTGGTTTGATAGAATGCTTTTTCCTGTATTTTGGAACCTCCTTCAAAATACGATTCATATCAACATTGTAATCAATAGCTCCTGCGTTCTTTGGATCATAAAATCCTGGTAATTTATTAGACATATCTGTCTCCTTTCATTAGCTTATGCTAATCTTCTTGATGGAATGTCGTGAGACTACCATCAATCCTTCTCTTGATATAAAGAGATGTGAGTTACTATCTACAAATGGAGCTGTGTCTGGATATTCTATTGAAACAGAAATTATACCATTCATATACTCCACTCTAACTATACCGCTATCAGTAGCGCATAATAATGCTTCATTACCTGTCTTACTTCTTAAAGCAACTTTTCCTCTAATCTTTGATAACCATGAGTCATCTCCTTCATCTGCTACTTCATGTGCAAGTACCTCTCCTTTTTGATTTATAAGCCAACAATGATTTTGCAATTTCCCTTTTGATGAAAGCGTAGCTAAGAACCAACATTTATCTTTATAAAAAAGAACTGTTGAGTCAAAAAGCTGTGCTCCCAAAAATGAAATATCAATTCTATCATTAAATCCCTTATTTTTTACATCAAATACAAATGCTCCGTCATATCCTGATAGCCTATAGAATCCAAATCCAAATCTTTCTCCAACCCAGAATAATGTATTGTTTTTTGAAACAGAAGCAAGGACCTTATCTCCCCACTCATTATTTTTCATTAACTTACCCTCTTGAGCAAAGAAAATATTCTCTGAATTAGCATCAAACATACAAAGCATATTGAAATTATCTGCAAAAATATTTTCTTTCTTTGAACCATCAAATATCTCTAAATCAGAATTTGTTCCAAATATAGTTTTCCTTCCAGAAATCCTATACCTTGTTTTCCTGTTGATACTTCTATTTACTACTACAGAACCATCTTCTCTTTTAAAACTTCCATTCTCATAATACAACCAATGAAGTTTTGAGTTTTGGGTAGTAGCGTATAAGATATCTCCTTTAATCTGAAAAATATTCTCTGCTTTGACATTTCCATGAAATACAATCTTTTTATCCACAATTCCTTTAGCGCTACACTTAGGACAAATCGCCCTACAATGCTCAGTCCCACAATTGGAACAAACTGTCCATCTTGTATTTTCGATAAGCTTCTGAGGGAATTCTTCTCTGAAATCCTTTCCAAAAACTTTAAGAAAATATTGAGACATGTCATCTGGTAATACATCGAGTGGCCTTGCAGATCTAGGATATATAATATTTGAATCAAAAACAGTAATTCTTTGCAAGAATCTTTGTAATGCTGTTTTTCTAGGTCTTATTACTCCTCCATAAGGACCAATTAATAGATATGACTGCATAAGCATTATTGTAAATGCATACCAATCGGAATCTCTACTTGGTGGCTTTATAGGAAAAAATGAATCTTTGACTCTTAATGGATCTAGAAATCTTTCTGTATATACACTACAATGGAACTGCTTATATGAAAAGCTGTCTGCATCAATCAGAAACACAGCGTGATTCTTAACTAATACATTCAAATCATTAAAGTCTCCTATAATAGCATTCTTTTTGTGAATACCAGAAACCATATCCCTCAAACCCATAAAGATTTCATTGATATCGGAATTCAATATTCCTTTATCCCTAAATCCCTTTTTCCTATATTCAAGGAGTAACTCGGTATTATCAACAAAAGGCATTAAATATCCTGCAATTTTATTATTACTAACACTATATGCTAATTCTATCGGAGTGATTACTCCATTTGGCATATCTTTAGGAAATGCAGGCAACTTAGTTTGGATAGTAATAATCTTTTCTTTAGCTGCTTTTTGTTCTAATGGCTGTCCATCAAAATCTGGATGTCTAGGTGTCTTATATATCTTTAAAGCATATTTACCTAATTGATATATATCTGCTTCTCCACCTTGTCCAATAATTGGAAGTCTCTGTGTATCAATCTTCTTTTTTCCCAAATATATTTGCAAAAGATTTTCCTCCTTTCTTCTTTCTAACACTTATTAGCGTTGTATCATCTGAAAGTAATCCATGACTGTCTTTTGTTGGCCAATTAACTAAACGTAAATAGTTATTAACTAAACAATTATTTGCAAAATACTTCTCGTTATTCCAAAAATGAGAGACAGGTGATAATTCTTTTTTGTTTTTTGGAATAATTACTATTCCCAAATCTAGATAATCACACATTCCATCGCTTCCAATGAATAAATTCTTTACAGTAGATGTTTTTACATCTTCTTGTAAAACAAACCTTTCATCAGAATTAAACAAATTATATGCGATATATGGCGGAGCATTATACAGAAATGGACCTATTCTATGAACTTCATCATTTAATGCATACATCCCATCACCAAATGAGAATATATATGTTCTCTTTTTAGTGATTAAAAATCCCATTATTGTAAAAAGAAAATGATCATACACATACTGCTTATATTCAAATGCATCACTTGCATCTGCTATACTATGTATTTTTGAAAGTAAATCATTCTCTATATTACTTAGAATCTCTAATGGATCGTCTAAACTAACATTATCAACTAATGAAGAAAGAATAAACTTTGATGCAAGCACAGCTCCTACCTCTGAATGAGGCTCACTACCACATCCATCACAGATGATGCCAGCAGTTATTTTGTCACTTGAATAGATTGCATGAGCATCTTGGTTATTCATATTTTTATCTCTATGAGATTTACCAATCACAGTACCACTAGTATATTTAAACTCTTTCATTTATACTCCTTTCAAATCACTTTGCAGATAAGATTATAGATATCTAATATCTACAAACTGTTGATTCTTGATTGGTATAACCAAATACTCTTTTATACCTCTGCACTTCAAATTCGGGACCTATTGCTTTAGCTATATTATCTGAAAGCTTAACTAATGGAAAACCATTAGCTTCTACAGACTTAACAACTAATGACAATGGTTTAATGCCAGGCCAATCAAATGTTAGGTTAGTTCCCCAACCAAATGACATTTTAAATTTCCCGTTAAATTCATTATAGATTTTTTCTATAGTATCAACATCAAGTCCATCAGAGAAAACTATTGTTTTTTCTCTTGGATCTATGCCATAACTTTCATAGAAATCTATAGCCTTATATCCAAATTCAATTGGATCACCAGAATCTTGTCTTAAACCATTCCATTCCTTCGCTTGCTTTAAAGACATATCAGAGAAAAAATAATCTGAACCAAAAGTATCTGATAGAGCAATCAAAAGCTTATCTTGGTATAGATTTTTCCATTCATCTAATACCTTATTATGGCTTTTCAAAAGCTCATCATCATCTTTTGCAATTCCTGCTATTACCATAAAAAGCTCATGTGCCATAGTTCCCATTGGTTTTATTTCCATCTCTCTTGCAAGTTGCATATTTGATGTTCCAATGAGTTTAGCAGAACTCTCGTTCAATGCTCTAAGAACATTTGATTGCCAAGAATGTGAAAAGCGTCTTCTTGTTCCAAATTCAACTATTTCTGCATCAAGATAATTAAGCCTTTTAATCTTATCATTGAGTGCAGTTTCAGCATCTTGGACAATTTTTCTCTGTTCATACCTCGGCAACTTACTAAACCTTGAATTGGCATACAATTCATTAATAACAGCAAGGGCTATTACTTCCCAATAAATCACAGATGACCATGGACCATCAAATTCTAAGTCGAATGAATGACCATTCTTCTTTAAGCTGAAATCTGGTAATGACATGTTTTTGAGAAATGAGATATATTCTTCTGAAAAAATTCCCAAACTTAAAAGCCAATTTAGCTCACAGTTTTTGAATTTCATCATTTTTACAGAATTTAAACCTTCTCTCAAATCATCTTCATCAATCCAGTCCTCCAATTTGATTCCTTTTGTTCTGTTTTTCAACTTAAATGTAACATTTACATCGGAATAATTGTAAAAAACAAATTGCCCCATCGTAAACTTATACATATCCATATCAAGCAAACTCCATATCAAATTCATTTGTGTTCTCCTTTCGATTTTTCAAGAACTTTCCTTATATATTCATACATATAATACAATATGTATAAACTTTTGTCAATGTACTTATTGTTTTTATAACACTATATAAAATGCTTTTTAAAACCTCCGTATATCGAGGTGTTTTACTTAGTGTTGTATTAACACTTTATCAAAGTATTTAAAGTATGTCAAGTCCTTAAAAAAACTTCTTTAAAACCTGTCTTTTTTTATTCTTAAACTTATACAATCTAGCTGGTCTTTGCTTCTCCCCTTTTAAATACTCATCTGTCTTTATTAACAATCCTAATTGCTCAAATTTCTTTCTGAAATTCCTCTTATCAATCTCTTTGTCTAATATTATTTCATATACTCTTTGTAATTGAGTTAATGTAAAGCTTTCCTTAAGTAAGGAATAAACAATATTAGTATATTCTAATTTTGATTTAAGCCTATTTTTAGCATAAAAAATTATATCTAAATGATCAAAAGCTAAATCCTTTGTGTTTTTTATAGGATACAAACCTGCTTTCCTATTTTCTATCTTTGATTCTGGAATTAAAGCAAAGTATGCTATTGAGAATACAGGACCCCTGGGATCTCTATCTAAATCTCCAAATGTATATAGCTGTTCTGTATATACACTATCAATCCCAACCTTATCTTTAATAATTCTACTTACCCCCATTTCCATAGTTTCATTTTTAAGTAAAAAACCACCTGGCAATGCAAGTTTATCTTTGAATGGACTTTTATCTCTCTTTAATAATAAAACTTTTAGCTTATCATCTTGTATTGTAAACAAAACAACATCAATAGTTACTGAAGGATTTAAATACCCCTTGTAAGTGTTAGTCATACAATAAGTATATCATATTACTTTCTTTTGTAAAGAAAAACAGCCTTAGGCTGTTTTATCTGCTACTATTTTACAAAACTCTCCTAATCTCTTCGCATATCCCCATTCATTATCATACCATGCTAATATCTTAACCATATTACCATTAACCTTAGTTAATTTAGCGTCTAATACACTAGAATACCCTTCCCCCTTATAATCCATTGAAACTAATTCCTTTTCTTCTACTCTAAATATTCCTGGAATTTCATTCTTTTTAAATATTTCAATAATCTCTTCTACTGTAGTTTCTTTTTCTATCTCACATACAAAATCTACAATTGATACTGTAGGAGTTGGAACTCTCATAGCCATACCATCTAAACATCCCTTTAGTTCTGGAATCACTCTTTCTGTTGCTTTAGCTGCTCCTGTAGTTGTTGGGATAATTGAAAGTCCTGCAGATCTTGCTCTTCTTAAATCCTTATGTGGAGTGTCTAGTATCTTCTGATCATTTGTATATGAGTGAACTGTAGTCATTAATCCTTTCTTAATCTTAAAATTATCATTCAAAATTTTTGCTATTGGTGCTAAACAGTTCGTAGTACATGATGCCATGTCTATTATTTGCTCATCTCCTAATTCAGAATCATTTACTCCCATTACATATGACTTTATTTTATCAGGATCTTTTGATGGTGCAGAAATTAAAACCTTCTTTGCTCCTGCTGTTATATGTTTCATTGCATCATCATATTTTCTAAATACTCCAGTACATTCTAAAACTATATCTACTTCTAAATCTTTCCATGGTAAATTACTTGGATCTTTCTCTGAAAATAATTTGACTCCATCTAAATTACCCTCAAACTTACCATAAGATGAGTCATTCTGTAATAAATGAAGTAAAGTCTCATTATCTGTTAAATCATTTATTGCAACGACTTCTAAATCCTTAATATTTTCTTTTATATTTCTAAATGCTAATCTTCCGATTCTTCCGAATCCATTTATTGCTATTTTTTTCATACCCCATTATATCATAAAAATAAAATCCCATCTACACTATGTGCAAACGGGATATTCAGTAACAATATCATATTCTACCTTCTTAGGATCTATACCAAACATATGTTTGATAATAATCTCAGCGTTTTCTTTTGGGTTTTCTTTACACTCAAACTCAAAAGAATCTCTATTCATCCAATTTCCATTTGGAACTATTGTATGCACTGCCATTTTCACGCCTCCTTTTGAATACCTACATTATATCATATATAAAAATATCTGTCAATATACAAAAACAGAGTGTCTTTAATCTGCTTTTGATTTGGCTCCGCATAATGAACGATACTAGAACCTATTCTAGATAATAAAAAGCCCCTTGTGGTTTTTCCACTCGGGGCCATAATTACATATTTTAACTATTAATCTAATGCTTCTTTTAGCATATTCTTTATTTGTTCTGCCACCTCAACGTCATTTATTAAGGCTGTGATAAAATCAGGGACATACATATAAAGCAATTCTTCCACTACTTGTGGCATACCTTCAACATATTTATTGATAGCAAACGCAAACATCATGACAACACCCTGTGGAGCAATCTCCTTGCCAGCTGACTCTAGAAGAAGCGGATAAAACTTTTGGTTTAAATGCGAGTTATCACTGACCTTCATCAAACGCTTTAACATCTCTTCTTTATTCGGAAGAATAATTATCTTCATTTTTTACCTCCTTAAGGTACTATATTCTAACTTATACATTACAATATATATTAACCTTTGTCAAGCATACAAAAACAGAGTGTCCTTAACCTGCCTTCAACCTCGCTCCGGATAGTGAATAATGTCAAAACCTGTTTTTAATAAAAAGCTGGCGTTCGTTTTTTGAATGCCAGCTATGTGTCGCTCAATTTAACTTAAATATTCTGGATATTTTTTGACAACATTTTTCAAAGCTTTTTTTTGAATGCCAGTTCTTTTAAGTTCTTCCAAGTATGCATTTGCCATTTCTGGAGATGGATAAATGTCATCAAGATTAAGATATGTTTCGTAAGCATCTAATGGCTTATCACAATTGAGAAGAGGAAGTAATATCTTATTACCTTCTTTCCCGCCCCACATCATAAGATCTCTCATTTTAGCCAAAACTTTTACTTGTTCCTGACAAATCCTAATCTTCTTACTTATCTTAATCTTGTCTACGAACCATTCTAAGCTCATTTCTTACCTCCTTAAGGTACTATATTCTAACTTATACATTACAATATATATTAACCTTCGTCAATACACAAATGTAATGTGCAAGGACATATGGCACTTTTCTGGGTAGTATAAAATAATGTGTATAAACATGCCTAAAACAATACAAGAAGAGAGATTAAGATGGATATTACCTATCTACAATAAAGAATTAAGACTGAAAGATGTAGTTAAAATATGTCCATACAGTAAAAGAACATTAATACGTTGGATACAGAGTTATCGTAGATATGGAAATAAAGGATTAATACCTAAGTCTACAAGACCAAAGTCTAGTCCCAATGAAACATCAATACGTATCAAAGAAAGAATAATAGACCTAAGAAAGAAAACAAAGGTATGTGCTTTAAAACTACATTGGAAGTTAAAGAAGAAAGGATTGATAGTTCCTACAAGAACTATTGGTAAGATATTAAAAGATGATAATTTAGTTAAGAAGTATAGGAAGAAAAAGATTAGATATAAGTATATTAAAATTGAAAGACTACCTGGTGAGTTAATAGAGATAGATGTTAAATATGTACCAGGAAGATTGAAAAACAAGAGATATTATCAATACACAGCCATAGATACAGCTTCACGATGGAGATACTTAAAGATATATGAAGAACAAATTACTTTTCATTCTGTATTGTTTTTACAAGAAGTAATTAAAAGATTTCCATATACTATACAAGCTATCAAAACAGACAATCACTCTACTTTTACAAACTACTATCTAGGTTGTAGGAAGAGAAGTGATATGACTATAAAAACAATACATTCTGAACCGTACCCCATAAAGTAGACACTCAAAGAAAACAGTCTAAACACATGATAA
>CBDUWM010000004.1:0-16063 GCA_965370925.1 uncultured bacterium | reverse complement strand
TTCAAGATTGATTTTTATTCTTTTCCCTCCCACAACACAACACATAAAACTAAAAAAACTACCTATGCTCGAAAAACAAACCAAAATTCTCCTAATAGCTATCATAATCCTATCAATCATCATGGGAATCTCCTATGCTTTTTCTGTATTCTTCCCAGAAGATACTCAACAGCAATTAGAAATAGTACAAGAAGTCCAAACAGCAGAAGAAGTTATTCTTCCTGAGCCAAAGTCAACAGAGCCAATGGAAATAACTATCACAGAAGAAATTTCTCTTCAAGTAAAACACACTTGTAATGGTTTAGACATTAATCCAAGAATCACAGTTTCTCATCTCCCAGAAACAACAGAAACTTTAGTTGTCATTGTTCAAGATCAGACAGAGAACTTATTCTTACATTGGTTAGCATGGAATATCACTCCCAAATCTATTCCTTCAGATCTTTCAATAGGGGAATATGATGCAGGAACTAATGACTTCAATAAGGTGGGGTATAATGGGCCTTGTCCTCAGGACTCCCAAACCCATGAATATATTTTCAAAGTCTATGCCTTAGATACTACTTTAGATATTCCAGTTACAACAACGAGAAAACAACTCTTAGACTCAATAAAATCCCATATTTTAGATGAAGATTCTATTACTTTAGAATACACTCAACCCCTTGATAAATAACAAAAAATTGATATAATATACAGTATGAAAGACAAAATCAAAGCACTAAGTAAATCCTTAAAGGAGGTCTTAGAAGTTGCAATTATTGCAGCTGTTATTGTTCTCCCTATAAGAATGTTCATTTTTCAACCATTTATCGTGTCTGGGGCTTCAATGCAACCCACATTTCACACAGGAGACTATCTAATCATTGATGAGATTTCATATAGGTTTAATGAACCTCAGAGAGGAGATGTAGTTGTATTTGAGTATCCGAATGACCCAGCTCAGAAGTTTATTAAGAGAGTTATTGGTCTTCCAGGAGAAACAATAGAAGTATCAGAAGGTAAAGTGTATTTAATACAAGACGACCAAAGGATTCAGATTCAAGAAGACACATATTTACCAAAAGGAACTCCTACTCCATATGACAAGAAAATGACATTAAACAGCACTCAGTATTTTGTAATGGGAGATAATAGAGCAGCTTCATATGATTCAAGAAGATGGGGAGCATTACCAAAAGATTTAATTATCGGAAAATCAATTCTAAAGGTCTTTTCATTACCAAAAGCCCTAACCCCAACAGTAAATATTTTAAGCAAATAATATGTCAAAATCTAAATTTAAATTAAGAGCAGTAACAGGAACACACGACATCCTAGAAAAGGATCAGTTGTATTTTGATAAGGTGAATAAGATAATTAAAGACATTGCAAATTCATACAATTTTTCTAAGATAGAAACTCCTATTCTAGAATACTCAGAAATCTTTGAGAAGAGTACAGGACAGGACACTGATATTGTACAAAAAGAAATGTACTCTGTAAAAACATCAGGAGAACCCATTTCACTAAGACCAGAATTTACACCAGGAGTTGTTAGATCATATCTTTTGAATGGAATGACTAACAGACCCAAGCCAGTAAAACTTTATTCTGTAGGTCCTTTGTTTAGAAAAGAAAAACCACAAGCAGGGAGATACAGACAATTTAATCAATTTAATTTTGAGATATTTGGGATTGCAGATCCTGTAGTTGATGCACATGCAATACAGATGTTCTACAACATCCTAGCTGATTTGAAAATAAAAAATCTCTGCGTTGATGTTAATAATATTGGATGTACAGATTGCAGAGTAGCTTACAAAAAAGTATTAGTAAAATATCTGAAATCAAAAGAAAAACTTCTTTCAAAAAGATCACAGAAAAGAATTAAAACAAATCCTCTAAGAGTTATAGACTCAAAAGACCCAAAGGATATAGAAGTTATTAAACAATGTCCTCAGATTGTAGATTACATCTGTGATAAATGTCACACACATTTAAACAAGGTTCTGGAATATCTAGACGCAACCCAAATCTCATACCAACTAAATCCATTACTTGTTAGAGGATTAGACTATTATACAAGGACGGTATTTGAGATAGTTCAAGTTGATAAGGAAGGGAATAAGAGTTCAGCATTAATAGGAGGTGGAAGATATGACAATTTAATTACAAACATGGGAGGAGTAGAAACACCAGCATTTGGTGGAGCGGGTGGAATAGAAAGAATTATTCTAGCATTAAAACAAAAGAAAGAATTAAAACCAAAGACAGTATCAGTAGATGTATTTTTAGCACCATTAGGAGAATCAGCGAAAAAGAAAGCATTACAGATATTTGAAGAATTAAGAAAAGAAAAGGTCAAAGTAGGTGAGAATTTCTCAAAAGATTCATTGAAAGCTCAGTTAGGACTTGCAGATAAGTTCAAATCCAAGCTTACATTGATTCTAGGACACAGAGAAATGTTGGATGGAGAGATTATTGTAAGGAACATGAAGACAGGTAAGCAGAAGACAATCAAATTAGAAAAACTTGCCAAATACGTTAAAAAACATATATAATGGACTGTATATTCTGTAAGATAGCAAATAAGGAGATTCCAGCAGATATTGTCTATGAAGATGATAATATCATAGCTTTCAAGGATATTGAGCCTAAAGCAGAACTGCATATTCTAGTAGTGCCAAAAGCACATGTAGAAAGCATTCAAACTGCAAGTAAGGAGTTGATAGCAGATTTAATCTATCGTGCAAAATATATCGCAAAAGAATATAAAATTTCAAGGTCGGGTTATAAGTTAGTATTTAATGTACTTAAGGGAGGTGGTCAGTTAATACCTCATATCCACTTACATTTACTAGCAGGAGAAAATATTAAATTACCATAAGATTATGCCAATCAAAGTTACAAAGAAACCAAAAGAAAGTTCAGTAGATCTTGCAAAGAGATTTTCTAAAACTGTTAAAAAAAGTGGAGTCTTGCTTGAAATGAGAAAGAAAGCATTTTTCATTAGAAAGAAAAGTGATAATATGAGAAAAAGAAGTGCTTTAAGAAAGATTAAACTGAAAGAAACATTTTTACTAAAAAGAAAATTAGGAAAGATTTAATGGAATTAAAGAATAAAATACAAGCAGATCTAAAAGAAAGTATTTTAAGTAAGAACAGCTTTAAAACTTCAGTTTTAAGGCTTGTTTTATCTTCAATATATTCCAAAGAAAAAGATTTGCAATATAAGAAGGAAGAATTTACAGAAGAAATAACTCAAGAGATTGTTTTTTCTGAAGCAAAAAAAAGAAAAGATTCTATACAAGAATACACAAAAGGAAATAGACCAGAACTAGCAGATAAAGAAAAAAAAGAATTAGATATCATTTTGCAATATTTACCAACACAATTTACAGAAGATGAAGTTAGAACTATTGTCCAAGAAGAAATCAAAAACAACAACATCACAGACATAAAACAAATGGGACTTGCAATGAGTAAGATTATGCCAAGAGTCAAAGGAAAGTCAGACGGACAAGTTGTAGGAAAAATTTTAAAAGAAGAATTATCTAAATGATAGAATTTAGTAATGTATCACAATCTAAACACTCAAAGAAATTTTTTACAGACATTGCAAACAAGATCCTTAAAAAAGACTACTTATTATCAGTTGTCTTTTTAAGTAAAAAAGAGATTCAACAAGTAAACAAAAAATACAGAAAAAAAGATAAACCAACAGATGTATTGTCATTTGAAAACAAAGAGTCTGATTTCCCAGATAAGTTCATAGGGGAGATTATGATCTGCCCTGATGTTGTTAGAGAGAATGCTAAGGAATATAAGGTAAGCTATAAAACAGAGCTAAAAAGAATGTTTGTACATGGAATACTACATTTATTGGGATATGACCATATAAATTCTAAAGATGCGAAGGAGATGAAGAAACAAGAAGATAAACACATTGTATAATCTCTATAATCTGCTAAAATTTAATAAAACATGCCTAAACCTAACTTTATTACAGAGATAGATATAGGAACCCATAGTATTAAGGGTATTTCTGTACTTAAAAAAAGAGATCTAGAAGAATTTGAAGTCTTTGCAAAAAAAGAGCTTCATTCTTATGGAATAAGAAGAGGAATTGTTAATGATTCTTTGAAAGTAGCAGAAACCATTGATAAGGTTCTTGCTTCTTTATCTGAGAAAATTGGACAAGAAATTACAGAAGCTTTTATTAATATTAACGGTTCACATATCTTTGTTGAAAAATCCAGAGGTAAGGTTGCAATTTCAAGAGCAGATGGAAGAATCTCAAAAGAAGATGCTTTAAGAGTATTGGAAAATGCAAAAGCATTTAATCTTCCACCTAATAAAGAGATATTAGAGATTCCCACAAAAGAATACTTTGTAGATAATGATGCAATAGGAGATCCAGTTGGAATGGAAGGAAGAGCACTTGAACTTGAAATTTTAACAGTATGTATTAAAAGTGTATTTAAAAAGAATTTAGAAGATGCAGTGTATCAGGCAAATTGTAATACTATATCTATAACACCCTGCGCAATTGCAGCAGCCAATGCGGTGTTATCTCCTGAGCAAAGAGAATTAGGAGCAGTTGTAATTGATATAGGATCTGCAACAACTAATTTAGCAGTATATGAAGAAGATAAGTTAATACACATTGCAGTATTTCCAGTAGGATCAGGACATATTACAAATGACATTGCTATTGTTTTGAAAACATCAATTGAAACAGCAGAAAAATTCAAAAGAGATTTTGGTTTAGAAGTTCCTAAATCAAAGAAAAGAAAAACAGCGAAAAAAGATTTACCAGAACAGAAGATTGAAGATATCGCATATTCTCAGAAAGAATTAACACAGATTATAACATGCAGAACAGGAGATATATTTAATTTTATAAAACAAGAATTAAAGAAAGTAGGGAAGGATAAAAAACTTCCAGCAGGAGCGGTGCTTGTAGGAGGAGGTTCAAAATTAAAAGGAATCACTGAGTTTGCAAAAAAGGAATTAAAACTTCCTATTACAATTGGAGTACCAAGAAAGTTTTATGGAGTGATGGAAGATGATGAATTAGATTTATCTAAAGATCCATCATATTCTACAATTTGTGGATTAGTTGCAAATGATGAAAGTAACACATTGAGTGTAGGACACTCAAGAACAGGGAATGCATTTTCTTGGATAAAGAAGATATTTAAACTTTTTAAACCATAATATATGACTCAAACAAGAATTAGAATAGTAGGGGTTGGTGGAGCAGGATGCAATGCAATCTCTAGAATGTCAAAATGTAATATTAAAGGAGTAGATTTAATTGCAGTTAACTGTGATATTACTGATTTAAAAAAAATAACAGCTGATAAAAAGATACAAATAGGAAGAGAGCTTACAAAAGGTTTTGGTGCTGGAATGAAACCAGAAGTTGGAAGAAAATCTGCTATAGAGAACAAAGACCAAATCATTTCTTCTTTAAAAGGAGCAGATATTATATTTATTGTTGCTGGAATGGGAGGTGGAACTGGAACATTTGCTTCAAGTGTTATTGCAGATATTGCAAAGAAGAGCGGAGCTCTAACAATTGCTGTAGTGTTTATGCCTTTTTCTTTTGAAGGACAACAGAGATCAAAGATAGCAAGAGCAGGATTAGCTGAATTAAGAGAAAATGTAGATGCTATTATTACCATCCCAAATGATAAGATTGCAAAACAACAGAAACAAGATGAAACTGTATCTTCTGCATTCTGGGCATCAGATGAAATTTTAAGACAAGCAGTACAAGGTATTTCTGATTTAATAGTTTTACCTGGTTTAATTAATTTAGATTTTGCAGATATCAAATCAATAATGGAGAACTCAGGACCAGTTTTATTCGGAGTAGGAGTTGGAAGAGGAGAGAAGAAAGTAGAAGAAGCATTAAAATCTGCTTTAAATCCTCAATTTAGTGATAACTCTATTAAGGGAGCAAAGGGATTATTATTTAATATATCTGGAGGAGATGATTTAACATTAGAGGAAGTTAAGTATGCAGCAGAGAAAATAAAGGAAACAGCAGACAGAAATGCAAAGATTGTATTTGGAGCAATACAAGATGGAGAAATGTTTAAAGACGGAACTGTTAAGATAACAATTATTGCAACTGGAGTGGACGAAAATGACCAAAAGTAATGTATTTTTTTCAATCTGTTTAGCGTTTGTTATAGGAATTTTTGTAAATTCAATTTTTCTACAATTTAATTCATTATTAGAAATAAAAGGATTATTATATATTCTTTTGTTTTTTTATACAATAATATTTCTTTTCAAAGACAAAAAGAAAACGTTTGTTTTTTCTTTAATTCTTACTTTTATTTTAGGTTGTTTTTTATTCCAAATACAGAAGCACAAAGCAGATACAAATATCTTATTATCCTATGACAAACAAGAGGTAGAGATTGTTGGCATAGTAGATCAAGAAGCTCAGGTAAAAGAAAAGAATAATAGAGTAATACTCAAAGTGAGTAGTATAAATGGTATACATCCAAAGGATACAAATGTAATAGTATTTTTAAATAAGGATCAGTTATATGAATATGGAGATGTTTTGAAAATAAAAGGAGAGTTAACTACACCTCCAATATTTGAGAGTTTCAACTATAAAGCGTATTTAGCAAAGGATAAAATATATTCTCAGAGTTTTAATCCAGAGGTCTCTTTATTACAAAAAAATAAAGGTAATATATTCGTCTCTTCCATTATTAAATTAAGAAGATCTATCAGAGAGAAACTTTCCATGTATTTTAATGGAGATAAGTTTTATTTACTCTCATCTCTTTTGATAGGAGACAAACAAAGAATCCCAGAAGATTTAAAAGACAAACTGAAAATTACAGGAATGTCTCATATGGTAGCAATATCTGGAATGCATATTGTAATGATACAAGAGATCCTTCTTTTTCTTTTGCTTGCTTTGGGATTAGCAAGAAAGAAATCTATTTTTATTTCTCTTTTGTTAATTGTATTTTTTATAGCCTTAACAGGATTTCAGATTTCAGCTATTAGGGCTGGAATTATGGGTTCAATATATATCATTGCAAAACTTGCAGAAAGACAAGCAATGTTTTTAAAGAATTTCCTGTTTGCTTTAACTATAATATTAATATCAAATCCATTACTTTTAAGATATGATATTGGACTTCAATTGTCTTTTCTAGCAGTTCTAGGAATCTACTATATCTCTCCTGTTATTTCAAAGAAACTTACATTTATACCTCAATTCCAATTTCTTGATTTAAGGAATATATTAGCGATGACAATCTCTGCTCAAATTGCTACATTTCCAATTTTAGCTTCTAGCTTTGGGAAGTTTTCATTAGTTTCTTTTGTCTCAAACATTGTGATTATTCCTATTCTGCCATTTTTAATGTTAGTAGGATTATTATTTGTATTTTTCTCGTATATTCCAGTTATTTCTTTTTTAATTCATATAGTAGTTTTGGGATTTATTTCGTATTTATCCTCTGCAATAAATTTACTCTCAAAGTTTGAGATATTGTATATTGATACTCCATTTAACATGTATTCTGCTTTTGTATTTTGCCTCATTATGCTTTATACTTTTTTTAAGGTATATATTAACGAAACCAAAAAATACTTTATATAAAAAAGCATGCCAAGCAATATTAAAAAATCATGGGTTGTTGATGTTAGTATGGGTTATGGTCATCAAAGGACTGCATATCCCTTACAACAAATGGCCTATAAGGATATAATCAGTGTGGATACATACAAAGGAGTTCCTGATTTAGATAGGGCTATTTGGAAGAATTCCAAGGAGTTTTATCATGCAGTGTCTCGTTTTGGTAGAGTGCCAATAATAGGAGATATTGTATTTGATTTATTCAATGAAGTGCAGAAAATCAATCCTTATTATCCCAAGAGAGATTTATCTAAATTGGGGTTTTTCTCAAAGATTCCATATAACATGATTAAGGGAATCCCATGGGGAAAGGATTTTGTGCAGAGAATATCTAAGAAGAAAATTCCTTTTGTTTCAACTTTTTTCACTGCGTCTTTTATGGCAGAGGAGTTTAATTATCCAGGAGAGATATATACCGTGGTATGTGATACAGATATTTCTAGAGCATGGGTAGCAAAAAATCCCCAAAATAGTAGGATTAAATATTTCGCACCTACTTCAAGAGTAGTGGGCAGATTGATTTCTTATGGAGTCCCAGAGAAGAATATTTATCTTACAGGATATCCATTACCAAAAGAAAACATTGGAGACAGGAAATTAAAGATTCTTAAACAAGATATCTTGAATAGACTTCCTAATTTAAATCCTAATGGAAAATATTTAAATAAGTATGGAGCACATGTTACAAAACATCTAGGAAGAATACCAAAGAAATCAGATCATAAATTAACTTTAATGTTTGCAGTAGGAGGGGCGGGAGCGCAGAAGGAAATGGCAATACAGATTATAGAAAAATTGAAAGAAAGAATTTTAGCCAAGGAACTTAATTTTATTTTAATTGCTGGAAGTAGAAAAGAAGTATATCAATATTTTAAAAAAGAATTGAAAGAACTTAATTTAGGGAAGCAAAGTAATATTGAGATTGTGTATAATAAAAACACAAGAGAATATTTTAAAGAGTTTAATAAGAAGTTCAGAAAGACTGATATATTATTTACAAAACCATCAGAATTATCATTTTATTCTGCACTTGGTGTTCCTATAGTAATCATGGAGCCAATAGGGTATCAGGAGAATTTTAATCAGGAATGGTTACTTAGAAGCGGATTCGGAATATTGCCAGGAAATTTAGAGTATATAAATGAGTGGCTGTTTGATTTTATTGATACTGGATTTTTGGCAGATGCTTGTATTCAGGCATTTGTTGAAGGAAGACAAACAGGAACATTTGAAATACAAGATATTATAAGTAAGAGAAAATAATTATGTTGTGGTTAGTTAGTGCTATAATCTCATATATTTTATTAGCATTTGTTAATGTTGGGGACAAAATTGTGTTAAACAAAACAAAGCTAAATCCTAAGGCGCTGGTGTCACTTTTATCAATAGCGCCTGTTTTTGTTATATTCCTTTTCCCGTTTATACAAATGTATTATGGGATATATGCCTTTATTGCTTTAATAGCAGGGTTTATATTCTCCCTTGCTCTATATTTCTTTTTAAAGTTGATTAATGACTATGATGCATCTCAGGTAGTGCCTGCAATTTCTGCAATGATTCCAATATTCACTCTCTCTCTTACTTATGTTCTTTCTTTTTTTACAAGCTTAGAGTTTAGAATGTTTAATCTTCCAGAGGCCATAGCTTTTATTCTTTTAATAGTAGGAACAATAATTATTAATAAGGGAAGTGGAAATAATAAGGCATTGTTTCTATCATTTTTAGCTTCATTTGGATTTTCTTTATCATTTTTGATAACAAAAATTGTATATAATACACAGGAGTTTATTCCAACATTTATTTGGTCTAAATTAGGAGGAGTGGTATTAGCCATCTTATTTCTAATAATTTATCCTCAAGCAAGAAAGGCATTTTCTAGGAACAAAGATACATGCTGGTCTATTCCAAACATTCTTTTATTACTATCAGTGCAAGGAATGGGAATAACATCTGATATTTTGAAACATTATTCATTTTTCTTAGTAGAGGAAGATATATATATATCAATGATTAATTCTTTACAAGGACTTCAATATGCTTGTTTGTTATTAATTACATTATTCTTTACGAAATTCTTCCCTAAGATTTTAAAAGAGAATTTTACAAAACAAGTATTACAGAAAAAAGTATTTGCTACTATTCTGATCATCACAGGTCTAATAGGCTTTGCATTTTCTAGATATCTAATTGGTTTAGTATATTATGGGTATTTAATTTATGTGGTGTGTTTATTGATGATGACTGTTGGGATATTTTTTGTAAACATTAAATTTAAAACTATGTTGATATATATTTTGATATTTTTAATAATAATTTTCTCATTTTTCTTTGTTGGAATAGATAAGGAAAAAGAAAAAACATGGGGAATGAATTTTTCCCAGAAGTATGCCAAGGAACTAGGACTAGATTTTAAGGAAGTCTATACTAATCTTTTAGATGATATGAATGTCAGGCATCTAAGGATAGCTGTTCATTGGGATTTAATAGAAAAAGAAGAAGGTGTGTTTGATTTCTCTGACATTGATTGGCAGATACAAGAAGCAGGAAAAAGAGGAGCTAAAGTGTCTCCTGTCATAGGAATTAAAACTACAAGATGGCCAGAATGTCATTATCCAGAATATACAGACAAAATGGATAAAGAAGATCAACAGAAACAAATTTTAATAATGTTGGAGAAGGTAGTAAATAGGTATAAAGATTCTGATGTTATAGATTTTTGGCAGATAGAGAATGAGCCATTTTTCGCATTTGGAAAATGTAAGTGGGCGGACGAAGAATTCCTATTAAAAGAAATAGAATTAGTGAGAAGATTAGATAAGAATCATAAAATTAGTGTATCTGATTCAGGAGAAGGCTCTATGTGGTTTAATATTGCAAAACTTGCAGATATTCCATCTACTACCCTATACAGAAAAGCTTGGTTTCAAGAGATTAACATGTATGTTAACTATTTCTTCCCTCCAACTTTCTATAGTAGGAAGGCATTGCTAATTAAGCTATTTTTTGGTAAAAATATGATATGTACTGAACTTCAGACTGAGCCATGGGGACCAAAAGTTACCCCTGAAATTACAGTAGAAGAGCAGTATAAAACAATGAATAAAGAACAATTTAAGAAGAATATTAGTTTTGCGAAGAAAACAGATTTTAAGTCAGTATATATGTGGGGAGGGGAATGGATGTATTGGCTGAAAACCGTAGAAGGGAATTCAGAGGTTTGGGATGAAGCTAAAAAAATATTTAAATAAAAATTATGTTAAGTATAATAATACCTACATTAAACGAAGAAGAAAATATAAAAAATCTTTTAACAGTTATTAAGAAAGATGATGCTGATAATTTAGAAGAGGAGTATGAAATTTTAATAGCAGATGCCGGCTCTAAAGATAAAACAAAAGAAATAGCAGAGAGTCTAGGAGCTAGGGTTATTAAAGGAGGACTTCCAGCTGTTGGAAGAAATAACGGAGCTAAAGTTGCTAAAGGAGATATTTTGTTATTTCTTGATGCTGATTTAAAATTCACAAAAGGCTTTATCCAAAAATCTTTGAAAGAATTTCATGATAGACATTTGGATGTAGCATCATATTCAATTTATCCTCAAGTTAATAATATGATATTAAATAGAGTGACATTAGATATGTTCTATAATGTCCCTGCAAAAGTATTAAAGAAAGTATTTCCCATGGGATCAATGGGAATCATGGTAAAGAAGAATATCTTTGATGAAGTAGGAGGTTATGATGAAGATATTAAATTAGCAGAAGATCATTACTTTATGGGTCAGGCTGCGAAGATAGGAAACTTTGGAATATTTAAAACAGGGAAGATATACATGCCTGTAAGAAGATTTGAACAAGATGGGTATATCAAGACTCCATTAAAATATTTAATGTGTGCAATATATATGAACTTATACGGAAGAAAGGGATTAGATAAGTTCTCATATGAGTTTGACCATTACGAAGAAGAAAAGAAATAATATATGATAAATCCAGGAGGAAATTTTACTAATAAGACACAAGAGGCAATACTCACAGCCCAAGAGATTGCTAGAGAGAATAAGCAACCACAGATAGACACTGTGCATCTCTTAGCTTCTCTTTTAATGCAAGATGATAGTATCATATTGAAAGTAGTGCGTGACTTAGGCATAGACACAAGAGACCTAATGGCTAGAGTAGATACTTCTATTAAGAGTATTGTATCTAGTAGTTTTAAGGATGTTGGAAGTCAGTTTTATCTTACTCAAGATATGGCTAAGGTTTTAGAGTATGCAAGAGATGAGGCTATTAAGATGTCAGATGAGTTTATATCAGTTGAACATGTATTTTTATCATTTTTGAAAATTGATTGTAGCGCAAAGAAGATTTTAAAGAGTATAGATATAACAGTAGATGGTAGAGTATCAAAATTAGACTATGTCATAGTCCTAGCATCAGTTGATAGGGTGAGAGATGGGCGTCATGTAAATGATCCTAACCCAGAATCAAAGATTAAAGTAATAGAGAAGTATTGTAAGAATCTTACTAAGCTTGCAAAAAGAGGCAAGTTAGACCCTTTGATTGGAAGAGAAGATGAGATAAGAAGAGTTATTCAGATATTATCTAGAAGAACAAAAAGCAACCCAGTTTTAGTTGGAGAATCAGGAGTAGGAAAAACTGCTATTGTGGAAGGACTAGCTCAGAAAATTATTAAAGGAGATATCCCAGAAAGTTTAAAAGGAAGAGAATTAATTGAACTTGATTTAGGTTCTTTGATTGCAGGAACAAAGTTCAGAGGAGAATTTGAATCTAGATTAAAAGCATTAGTGAAGGAAATAAAGAAGTCTAATGGAAAGTATCTTCTTTTCATAGATGAACTTCATACAGTTATTGGAGCAGGAGCAGCGGAAGGTGCAATGGATGCAGCTAATCTTTTGAAACCTGCATTAGCAAGAGGAACTTTAAGGGCAATAGGAGCTACAACACTAAAAGAGTATCAGAAGTATATTGAGAAAGATGGAGCGCTTGAGAGAAGATTCCAACCAGTGCATGTTAAACAACCTTCAATACAAGATACAATTTCTATTCTAAGAGGATTAAAAGAGAAATATGAGTTACACCATGGTGTAGAAATAAAAGACTCAGCTATAGTAGCAGCAGCTAATCTTTCCGCAAGATATATATCAGACAGATTCCTGCCAGACAAGGCAGTGGACTTAATTGACGAGGCAGCTTCTAAATTAAGATTGGGACTTGAGTCAGAACCTATTGAAGTTGATAGGTATAAGAAAGAAATACAGAGATTGGAAATAGAAAAAGAAGCTTTGAAAAAAGAAGAAGACAAGAAGTCTATAAAAAGAGTCAAGGAGATTGATAATATTATTACAGAGAGAAGACTCAAGAATAATGACTTGGAGAATAAATGGAATAAGGAAAGAGATTTAATTAAAGGAATTAAAGAAATAAAGAATAAAATAGATGAATTGAGTTTTGGAGCAGAGAAGGCTCAATTAGATACAGATTATCAGAGAGTAGCAGAAATCAAATATGGAGAGATTCCTAATGAACAAAAGAAATTAGAGAAAAAAGAAAAACAATTAAATAGATTAAGAAAGAAAGAAGGAGTTTTAAAAGAAATAGTAGATGAGGAGGATGTTGCTAAAGTAATATCTGAATGGACAGGAATTCCTTTGACTAAATTAATACAAGAGGAATCTGATAAATTGGAGAATCTGGAGGATATCCTACATAAGAGGGTAGTTGATCAGAAGAACGCAATATCAGCCATTGCTAATGCAATTAGAAGGTCTAGAGCAGGGATCTCAGAGGAAGACAAGCCTATTGGTTCTTTTATCTTCTTAGGTCCTACAGGAGTAGGAAAGACAGAGACAGTAAGAGCTTTAGCAGAAGTACTATTCAATGATGAGAAGGCCATAGTAAGAATGGATATGTCTGAGTATATGGAGAAACATGCAGTATCAAAGATAATAGGATCACCTCCAGGATACGTTGGATATGATGAAGGAGGGCATGTGACGGAGCAGATTAGAAAGAGACCATTTAGTATTCTTCTATTAGATGAAATAGAGAAAGCACATCCTGAAGTATTTAATCTTTTACTGCAGGTTCTAGAAGATGGAATTCTTACAGACGCGAAGGGAAGAGTAGTGTCATTTAAAAACACTATTATTATAATGACATCTAATCTTGGATCTGATGCCATAGCTAAAACTGGAGCGCTTGGATTTGGGGATAATAAAAAGACAAAGAATATTGTTGCTAGAGATAAAATAATGACAGCATTGAAGAATCACTTTAAACCAGAGTTCTTAAATAGAATAGATGAGATAGTAATATTCAATTACTTAACAGAAAAGGAAATGAGTAAGATTGCAGATTTAGAAATTAGTAAAGTATTAAAGAGATTAAAAGCAAAAGATATTATAATTAATGTTACTAAAGGAGCAAAGGAAGTATTGCTTAAGAGGGGATTTGATATTAACTTAGGAGCAAGACCACTTAAGAGAACTATCCAAACATTAGTGTTAAATCCTTTAGCACTTGATATTGTATCTGGTAAAATAGGATCTGGTAGCAAAATAAGTATAGATGCCAAGAATAAGGAAATAATATTTAAAGTAAAGAAATAATATGAAAAAGAATGATTTGCTAATTATATTTATGTTATCAATATTTGGAGGAATATTAGGATCACAGATTCTTTGGCCTTTGTTTGTTGTAAGACCAATATTCTCAGAGTATGATTTGGGAGAGTTGGGAGGAAAGAATGTTATTATAGAGAATAACAAGTTATTCATACAAGAAGATCAGGCACTTGAAGGTGTGATTAAGACAGCAGAAAAATCTAGTGTGGGTATTTATTCAAGCGATGGGACAAACCATTACATTGCGAGCGGAGTGATACTTACAAGAGATGGTTTAATGATAACATTGAATAATGCACTGCCAATGAACTGGACTCATCATTTCTTTGTTGATGGAAAGGAAAGAGACTATGAGATTATTAAGAGAGACGCAAAGAATAACTTAGCATTAGTGAAGTTTGATGGGAATAATTTTTATACAATGGATTTTCATGAAGGTGAGATTTCTTGTGGGAAGAAGGTATTTACAATAAAGTCATACTTTGATTTTAATTTGAAACCTATGAAGAAATATTTAGTTGTTGATTATGGGTTTTTGAAATCTTCTTATTTTAAAATTATTCCTTCTTTTGAGAGAGACTTAAAGATGAGCGGAAGTCCTGTGTTTGATATTGCAGGGAAGCTGGTGGGGATAAATAAGGTGGGGGATGGAGTGGAGATAGTGAGTATAGAAGAGATAAAGGAGTTTGCGGAGTTGGATTGAAAAGAATATATCTAGAAATTGAGAAGTATATAAAAGAGAATAACTTATTGAATGAAGATTATTTAATGAAGAAGTAGGCAAAACTCCTCTGATAAAGAGGATTTTTGTTATAAAGGACTCTTAATATTTTTTAATTTTGGATTGGTGACTTGCGTATAAATTTGTGTTGTGCGAATATTTGAATGTCCTAGTAATTCTTGTACGTATCGGATATCAGTTCCATTTTCTAATAGGTGGGTAGCAAATGAATGTCGTAGGGAATGAAAGGTTGCTGGCTTGTTAATTTTTGTTTTAGATAGACTTTCCCGAAACATTTTTTGTAAAGATGTTGTAGTAAGCTTATTCATACGATTAGAGATGAATAAATAGTCTGTTGGATTTTTATCTGCAATTATATTTCTTAAATTGCTTTGTAGTTTTTCTGGTAGTATAGTAATCCTATCTTTTTTATTTTTTGAATTTTTAATATGTATAATAAGTTCGTTAATATCTAGATCTTGCACTTTAAGATTTACTACTTCGCTTACTCTTAGCCCGCAAGCATATCCTAGAGAAATCATTAGCTTATATTTTGAGTTTATTTGTTGCTTGAATGATATTTTTTATCTCTGTATTGGATAATACTATCGGAAGTTTTTTATTTCTTTTTGCAAATTTTATATCTATTTTCTTTTTGTCTTTTAACACATTAGTGTATAAAAACCTTATTGAATTTAAAGCAAGATTTATTGTTTGGGGAGATTGTTTGTTTCTGAATTTGTTTAATAGGAATTGTTTGATAGCCTCTTCTTTATTGTTATATTTACTTTCTTTAGTAAAGATGATATACTTAGATATATATGATAGATATGTTTTTTGAGTTCTTGGGCTATAATTGCGTAATTGTAGAATTTCTTTAGTTTTTTTTAAGATATTGTGCATATTCTATTATATCAAGAGTTTGGATAATAAATAATAAATTGTTGTTATCAAAGTATAGAGTTCGGATAATAACTAGTTATACGCAATTCAAAAAATATTTTTCTTAATGTATGGTAAAGATAGGCTTTCT
>CBDUWM010000003.1:0-17192 GCA_965370925.1 uncultured bacterium | reverse complement strand
GTTTTTACTTGTTGTAATATTTGTTCTTACAATATTTTTTAATTTCTCTTTTTTTAAAGAAAAATGTATTAATGATAAAAATGAAGAGATAAATGGGTATATAGAAGTATCTTCAAAATTATTAATTGATTCATATAATGATGATTATTTAGAGAACTTTGAAAAGTTTAAAGAAAACGCAATATATGTTTCCTATAACAATGATATTATAGAATATGTACAGGTTGTAGATATTGATGGGAATATTCTTTTTTCTAGCAAAAAAGAACAATCAGAGTTTAAGGAAGTAGGGGAAGTAATAGAAAACACAGAATCTTTTGTAAGTTTGATAACACAGAGAACAGTAACAATAATTAAAGAAGTAGAAGATAATGTAATCACAAGAGTTTTTGTTCCTATTTCAGAAGACATCGCAGGATTCCAATATGTTCTAGTGTATAAGATTTCATATGTTGATTATTTAGATAGTATATCTTCTGAGATTGAAAAGAATGCAACATATATTGGTTCTGCTTATTTACTTCTATTTCTCTTTTCAATATTCTTTATATATTTCTTAATGCGTCCTATTAATTCTTTAGAAAAAGGAGTGAGGATTATAAACCAAGGAAACTTTGATTATAAAATTAAGATTAAAGAAGATGGTCAGATAAAGAATATTGCTTTAGCGTTCAATAGAATGGCATACAATCTAAAGTATTTAGTACAGAGATCAGAAAAAATTAATGCTTTAGAGCAAGAAGTAAAATATGGCAAAGATGAGTTGAAAAAAAGATTTAATGATTTGGAAAATAAGAGTTCAAAATTAGAACAATTAAGAACAGCATTATTAAACTTAACCGAAGATGCAAATACCGCAAAGACAGAAGCAGTGTCAGAAAAGGATAAGACAATAGCTATTATTAATAATTTTGCCGATGCTTTGATAGTGCTTAATCCATCAAATCAGATTATTTTAGTGAATCCATTAGCAGAGCAGATATTTGATATTAAAGGTAGTGATTATTCGGGACTTACATTAGCACAAGCTATAGAAAAGAATCCTAAGTTAGTTAAACTTTATGAGATAGTCGGAGATGCAAAAGAGGAGATATACAGACAGGAGTTTAAAATGGATGAGAGTATGATTCTAGAGATTTCTACTGCCTTTGTAGAAAAGAAAGGAAAACTAGAAGAAAAGATTATTGTTATTCATGATGTCACAAGAGAAAAGATGGTTGATAAAACAAAGTCAGAGTTTATTACAATTGCAGCTCATCAGTTAAGAACTCCATTATCTGCTATTAAGTGGATTTTCAAGATGATGGGAGATGGAGATTGGGGAAATACTTCAAAAGAACAGAAAGAATATTTAAATAAGGGGTTTCAATCAACTGAGAGATTAGTCAAAATTGTAAATGATTTATTGAATGTTGCTAGGATTGACGAGGGAAGATTTATATCTAAACCAGAGGCAGGGGATATCACTAAAGCTTTAGCAGACTCATATAATCAGCATCTTGCTTTAGCGGAAGAGAATAAAATTGAATTAAAAATTGATGTTGCAGAAAACATACCATCAGTATTCTTTGATAAGGATAAGATTAAGATAGTGATTGATAACTTAGTTGAAAATGCTATTAAATATACTAAGGAGGGAGAGGTTGTAATGTCTTTGAAAAATAAAGGAGATGGTTTTGTTTTGATTGGAGTAAAGGATAGTGGTATAGGAATACCTAAAAAAGATCAAGATAGATTATTTGCCAAGTTCTTTAGAGGAGATAATGCTTTGAAACTTGAGACAGAAGGATCTGGAATGGGACTGTTTGTATCAAAGAATATTGTAGAAAACCACAACGGTAAGATATGGTTTGAATCAAAGGAAGGAGAAGGTACAGTCTTTTATATTACACTTCCTATCTCTGAGTAAGTGTTTACAAAGCCTCAGCAATTATTTAATATAAGGTATGGCTAAGAAGATTTTAGTGATAGAGGATGATAAACTAATACTTGAATTACTAGGTAATAAATTAAAGGATTACGAGTATAAGGTTTTAGTAGATAATGGAATAGAGAAAGCAAAAGAGTTTCTTCCAGATTTGATTATATTAGATATAGAACAGAAAGGCATAAATATTCTTAGAGAAATATCTCAAGACATTGTTTTAAAAAGAATTCCTGTTATTATTATATCTAACTCAGGAGAACCAGCGGAAATATTAGAGATACAGAAATTAGGAGCAAGAGACTGGATTGTTAAAGAAGAGTTTGATTTAGATGAATTAATAGATAAGGTGATAAAGCAAATTGGAAAATCTTAAATAAAAAAATATTATGGCAAAAAAAATACTTATAGTAGAAGATGACAGCTTCTTAAGAGAACTAATTGTAAAGAAACTTTTGAGTGAAGGATTTGATGTTGTCTTTGCAGTAGATGGGGAGGAGGGAGTAAAGAAAGCTCAGGAAGAAGAGAATATTGATATTATGCTTCTTGATCTTATCTTGCCTGGAATAGATGGATTTGAGGTTTTGGCAAAAATAAAACAAGATCCAAAGACTAGCGGATTTCCAGTTGTCATACTATCTAACTTAGGACAGAAGGAAGATATTGAGAAAGGACTTGAATTGGGAGCAAAGGATTTCTTGATTAAAGCTCATTTTGTTCCAGGGGAGATAGTCACAAAGGTGAAAGAAATATTAGGAGAGTAAGAGACGGGGGATAACAGCCCCTGTTTTTTTCTTTACAAAATTAGGTTTATATTATAAGGTAAGGCAAGTTCATTAAAAGAAAGGAAGGTAATAACTATGGGCATAAGTGGAGAAGAGGATTATACTTTGATGAAGAGTTGTTATAATGGCACAATTATTCTAGAAAGCTATTATACTTATAATGATTTTAATAGGTTCGGACCTTATTATCGTATTCGTATTCAAGGAGCAGGACAGACTAATTTGATACTTGATACAGATAGTTTACAACCAGAAACATTTTGTTTGGAGCAAAAGGTGAAAAATGGTCGTAGAGTAAAAATGTTTAATTGTGTAGAGACTTTCTGGGAGAAGATACAAGATCCAGAGTTTCTTTTAACGTATGACACTAAGAAAACCGCATATGGTTTGTCTTCTACTAAAGGTAGACTAGACATTATATCAATGGCTCGCAAATCATTCAATTATTTCAGTAATATTATTTTGCATTTAGAGAAAGGGAATGCTGATATAGAGGATGAGAATATATTAGATGAAAGATATCCAAAGCGGACAGAAAAACCGATAAGAAAATGTTCAGATGCTTTGTTTTATTATAGAAACCAGGTTCAGGATATAAAGAGTTTCTTACATGCATATGACGATCATTTGGTTATCAGAAAAGAAGAAGAATTCACCAAAAGACACCTAGCTAGTTATTATATATATCAGAGTTTTGTAAATGCACTAATGGCAATGCTTGATAGATTGCTTACGCAGATTGATTATGAAATATAATATCTCAATGAGATATGGAAAGGAAGTAAAAAATGAGTAAAGCATTGATTCAGGAATTATCAGAGTTTGTAATATCCCAGGGCTATTATATCTTCCGTGGTGGATTGAATATGGAGATTCTATCTACTTATAACGAGTTTTGTAGGAACTATATTGCAAGGGAATGTTTTATATCAGTATTTAATCCTTCTCAACTTCGTCCGCAATATGAATTATGTAATATTGAATTTATATTCAAATCAAATGGAAAATTATTGTTTTTGGTTTCTCATTATGTTTGTGGTGAAGAGACAGAAAAGAATAAAGATGAAACAAGAGAGTTGGTTTCGAAAATACGGAACAATTTCTTAGATAGAATTGAAATCATTCTTTTTGAGAATAAAGATCCAATAGACACAGTAGTAGAGCATTATGAGAATCAAAAGTCCGCAGAAACAAAGAAACCAATATAAGCACAAAGGCTCAATTTTGAGCCTTTTTTATTTATCTGCTAAAATGAACACATGATACTTTTTATATTCGGACCAGATAGCTTTAGGTCAAAACAAAAATTGAAGGAGGTATGTGATATCATCCCAGAAACTTTTGATGCAAGAATTACAGAATATAGTGTTTTTAAATCCAATGTCACAAATATCTCTCTTTTTGATAAAAAGAAGATTTTAGTAATAGAGGATATATTTGATAAAAAATCAAAAGAGTTCAAAGAGTTATTTATAGAAAACTTCGAAGCTTTAAACAAATCAGAACATACCATTATTGTCTATGATAACAGTATTCTAAAACAAACAGGAAGAGATAAATTATTAAAGCTTCTATTAGATAAAGCAGAGATGTATTTTTTTTCTGAAATGTATCCTGCTACTGTGAAAAAATGGATAAAAGATAAAGTAGAATCTTATGATAAAAAAATAGATAATGCAGGAATAAGTTTATTATATTCATATTATCAGAAAGATTTATGGAGGCTAGATAATGAGATAGGGAAGTTAGTATGTTTTACAGATTCTATTACAGAGAAGGATGTAAAGATATTATCTAGACCTAATTTTAATTCAAATATATTTGACACCATAGATGCGATTGCAAAAAAGGAAAAATCAAATGCTTTGAATTTAATATTTAAGCACATGAGTAATGATAATAATGCAATATATATTTTAGCAATGATTGCATCTACATTTAAAACACTTCTAATTATTAAAGAGTTATCTGAGAAGAATAAGACATATGAAGAAATATTATCTATCACAAAACTTCATCCATTCTTTGCTGGCAAGTCTTACAAACAATCTCAACAATTCTCATATACAGAATTAAAGAACATATATAGGAGAATATTCAAAGCTGATTTTAATATAAAAACAGGGCGTATTGACCCTGCAGTCGCCCTGGAATTGTTAGTTTTAGGAATTTAACTTATTTTACTTTCTTAGCAATAACAGATTTTCTTCTTGCTGCTGTGTTCTTTTTAATCACATTAGTTTTTGCAGCTTTATCAATTGCCTTGTATAAGTCAGAAATCATTTTCTTTGCTTCTTCTGTTTTATTATCTTTAAGCAAAGATTGGAACTTCTTTGTAAGATCTTTAATTTTTCTTGTTTTTCTAAGGTTTTGAACTCTTTTCTTCTCGCTCTTCCTTAATTCTTTTTTTGCTGATTTTTTTATTGGCATATATTCAATATTTATATTTAACATACTTTTCAAATTTTATCAAGTCATATATACTATATATATGATCTCATATATAAAAGGAAAGGTATTACAAAGGAAGGAAAACACTATTATTGTGGATACAGGTACCATAGGGTATTTAGTACATTTATCAGAAAAAAACATTGGGAACATCAGAAAAGATGTTGAGTTATATACCTATATGGCGTTTAGAAGGGATATCTTTGAATTGTATGGATTTATGAGTTTTCCTGAATATGAGCTATTTTGTACACTTTTGACAGTGTCTGGGATAGGTCCAAAGGCAGCATTGAAGATTACAGCTTTGGGGGATATCTCAGACTTTAGTCTTGCAATAGAGAGAAATGATCATGATTTCTTTAAACAGATTAAAGGGGTAGGAAAAAAGACAATTCAAAAATTAATATTAGAATTATCAGGAAAGTTTGAAGAATTTAAGGACTTTTCAAAAGAATTAAGTAAGGATGATAAGAGTGTTTTGGATACATTAAAGACACTAGGGTATTCTAAACAAGAATCATTACAAGCTATAGAATTAATTCCAGGAGATATTACGAAGATAAAAGATAAAGTTAAGTTTGCATTAAAGAGTTTATATATAAGATAAGATGTTTATAACAAAATACATACCAGAGTTTATTATTGATTTATATCATTCCTATATGGCAAAAATAGGGTATCTTTTGTATTCAAAGAATTTAAACAAGAATATGAAGATTATTGGAATTACTGGTACTAATGGGAAGAGTACAACAGCATATATGTTGAAGTCTGTTCTGAGGACTGCTGGGTATAAAGTGGCTTTGATATCCTCTATAGAAATAGACATTAATGGAGAGAAACAGGAGAACAAAATGAGAATGACTATGCCGGGGAGATTCTTCTTACACAAGTTTTTAAAGAAAGCTTCTGATGTCAATTGTGATTTTGTTATTATAGAAGTTACCTCTCAAGGAATAGAACAACATAGACATGAGTTTATTGATTTTGATACAGCAATTTTTACTAATTTAAGTCCAGAACATATTGAAGCACACAAAGGATTTGAGAATTATAAAAAAGCAAAAGGGAAGTTTTTCAAATCAGTAAATGACACTCATATTATAAATATAGATGATAAGAACTCAGAATACTTTTTGTCATTTGATTCTAAAAAGAAATATGGATATTCTGTTAATTCCAAAAAGAGGGAGGGGGTAGAAGTTCTTAATGCAGAGAATATTAATTTAGGAGATAAGGCATTACTATTTAAAGTTAATGATATTGATTTTAAATTAAAGTTATTAGGTTTATTTAATATATCAAATGCCATGGCAGTAATTGCTTATACTAAGTCACAAGATATTAGTTTGGAATTAGTATCAAAAGCATTGCAGAATATTAACTTAGTAGAAGGTAGAATGCAGGAAGTAATATCAGAGCCTTTTAGAGTTATTGTTGATTATGCTTTTACACCAGAAGCACTTAAGAAAGTATATGAATCTTTAAAGCCAAATATCTGTATATTAGGATCATGTGGAGGGGGAAGAGACAAATGGAAGAGACCAGTATTGGGAGAGATAGCAGATAAATATTGTAAGCATATTATTGTGACAAATGAAGATCCCTATGATGAGGATCCCCAAGAGATAATTAATCAAGTATATTCAGGGATTAAAAGTGACAAGGGAGAGAAGATTCTAGATAGAAGAGAGGCTATCAAAAGAGCATTGAGTTTATTGAAAGAAGGAGACACGATGATTATTACAGGAAAGGGCTCAGAACCCTCTATATGTCAGAATGGCGAAAAGATTAAATGGAGTGATAAAGATGTGATATTGGAGGAGTTTGATAAAAGGTAGTTTTACACATATATTATTGTTGTTTATATGATATAATATGAGTATGTTTAGAAATAAAATACTCGTTTTTATTTTATTATTATCTTTTTCAATAGTATCTGCAGAGACTAGTAATCTTTTGTATTCCCAAAAGAATATTGAAAATGAAACAGAGTTTTCTGGATATATAAAAGAACTTAGAAATGATGATAATGTATATCATACAGATTTCTTCTTATATCTGAATCAATATCCAAGAAATAGTATTTTAGCGAAGTCTATTAAAACAAAGAACGGTAAGTTTTCTTTTGACATCCCATTTTTAGAAATAAATAATAAATATAAGTTATTTGCAAGAATTGATAAGAGCATTGAGGTAAAGCAATTCAAAACAAGAAATGATTTACCAATAGTAATAACTGAATCAGTTAGATTGAGCGGAAGTACTGCAGGAATGTTTGCAAGTGTTTGGGTGGGTGATGGACCAGACCAAGTAGACTATTGGTTTGATTCATATGCGAAGGATGAAGATGGGAATATATCACAGAAACAAACAACAGCAAAGAAAACAAAAACAATATCTAAAACATCATCACATTCTATATCTGGTGTAAGAACAGGCATTAGAGATGATTTGATGTATTGTTTTATTCCTTATGCTCAGATTCAAGGTAATTCATATATTGGAGAGGGAAACGAATTATGTTTCCCTGATGTGCCATGGGTGAAAACATTGATGCCATCTGCAATAAATGATAATACTTTTGCTTTAAATGGTAAGATAACAAATTTCTTAAAATATACAGAAGTAGACACTTGGTTTAAATATTATAAACAGGGAGATGAGAGTAATTATTTAAAAACTCCAAAAAAAACAATAACGAAACCAGACAATTTTTTCACAGATGTTGTTTCAATAGATGTAGAGACAATAGAGACATGGTGCTATAGAGCATGTGCTAGTGGAGTAGGGTCCGATTTCTCTAATTGTGGAGAGGAATGGTGTTTTCTGGTTATTGGTGATGAGGGTGTTGATGATGGAGAAATTATAACAGATAAAAAAGCAAGAGCATTGTCAGGAGATGATTGCGAACAAGCAGAGATTACATTATATCTTAAATGTTCAGGAAATGATGGATGTAAGGATGTGAGGGTGATAGATGTTTTAAGAAGTGATTTTGAATATATATTATATAGTGAGAAATATTATGACGAGACAGGCGGAGAAGGAATTTTGAATCAATTCACATGGACTTCTTGGAGTAATAAATTAGAATGGGATTTAGGTGATATTAACGAAGGAGCTCATAAGATAGTATTTAGAGTTAAATTCTTAGATACTATATTCCCTAATCAGATAACAAATGTTGTTCCTGATTCTCAGGTTATATTTCAAAATGGAAGTGTGCCATTTCCAAAACCTAATAGTATAGATCCTGTTAGATGTGACGATGATGACGAAGATGACGACGATGACCCAGAAGAGTCTGTTTTATGGACATACTTTGTATATTTGGCAGCAGATAATAATTTGAATTCTGCGGGCATAATAGATATTAAAGAAATGATGAAAGTAGGATCAACAGATGATGTTAATATAGTAGTTTTGTATGATGGGGTGCAACAAGGAGACTCTCAATATTTATATATTGAAAAAGGACAGAAGTTTATATTGAAAAACATGGGAGAGGTTAATACTGGAGATCCACAAACTCTTATTGATTCCGCAGAGTATTTTTATAAGAAATTCCCAGCAGAGAAATATGCATTAGTTTTATGGAATCATGGATCGGGAATTAAAACACAGAGTACATATCAGACATTAGATATAGGATTTGATGATGGTAGTGGTAAGGATGCATTAAATAATGAGGAATTAGACTTTGCATTAAAACAAATCACAAATATAATAGGACAAGATATTGATTTAATAGCATATGATGCATGTTTAATGCATATGATAGAAATAGCATATTATACAAGAGATGATGTTCTTATTTCGGAAGGGTCTCAAGCAGTAGAACCAGAGGATGGATTTGCATATGATCTTATTCTAGATTCTTTGGTTAATAAGCCATCTATGGATGCAGATGAGTTGTCTGTTATTACATCTAATACGAATATTTCTCAAGCAAGTCATTTTACAGCATCTTCAGTTGATTTATCAGAGATGGATTATCTAGCAGTAATAGTCCATGAGTTTTCAATAGAGTTGATTAAAGAAGGAGGAAGAGATAATTCTTCTATAGAAAATGCAAGGTTAAAAACAGAAAAATATAGTTATGTAGAATATCTTGATTTAGGACATTTTGCGGAAAATATTATTTCAGAGAATATATCAGGAGATTTAAATAGTTCAGCTAATAAGGTTATTGATGCTTTAGAAGACTCTGTGATATGGCATGGCAATAATAGCTCTCCTAATGAGCATGGCCTGTCTATCTTTTATTCTGCTACAAAAGATGTTCCACAGAAATATCTTGATTTAGAATGGTCAGAAGATACTTGTTGGGATGAATTTTTGAGAGGGGAGGATTGTAGTGATGTTGACGACGAAGATGATGATGAAGATGATGATGAATCAGAATTAACATTTGTTATGTATATGTCAGCAGACAATAATTTAGATCCATGGGGATGGAGGGACATACAAGAATTAGCAAGAACGGGATCAACAAAAGATGTTAATTTTATAGTAATATGGGATGGGGTACAAGACTCTGATAGTAGATATTATTATATCGAAAAAGATAATATTAAAGAAATACACAACCCAGGAGAGCTTAATATGGGAGATCCTGAAGTTTTCCAAGATTCTGTTTCTTGGGCATTTAAGAAATTCCCAGCAAAGAAAAATATTCTTACAATATGGAATCATGGAGGTGGCGTTGCTAAATCACGATATGGAATACAAGGCAGAATGATAGCATGGGATGATAGTCAAAAAGATGTTTTAACAGATGTTGAGATAGACAAGTCATTAGAAATTATTAGAAAGGATAGTGATATTGATAAGTTTGATGTGATATTTGAATTTGCGTGTTTAATGCAAATGGTAGAGGCAGTAGATTATATGCAAGATGATGCGAAATATGTAGTTGCTTCAGAAGATATTGGATATGCTCATATGACAGATTTTAAATTAATGGCTCAAGACTATATCTCAAATCCAGGTATGGATGCAGAGGAATTAGCAAAGACTATTATTAAATATACAAAATCTACTCCTACAATGGCAGTTGTAGAAACTAAGGGAATGAAAGAATTAACAAAAGCAATTCATGAAGTTTCAAAAGAATTAATTAATGAAGGAGGGAGAACTAATTCTCAAATTGCTAGTATATTTCTTAGTGAGACAAAGATGGGTAAAATAGTAGGAGGATATCCTTATTATGATTTGAGGAATGTTTTGAATAAGATTGCATTAGAATTTTTACCTAAGAAATTAGGAGGGTTAGCAAGTGATACAATAGAGATATTAGATGATGTTATTATCGAGTATAAAGGAACGAGTGAGTTTAATGGAGTGAGTATTTATTATCCAGAGATGCCAACTCTTTATGATAAAAAGAATTATGACAAACTTCCTTTTGCAGAAAAGACTTGTTGGGATGAGTTTGTGAGAGGGGAGGAATGTAGAGACTCAGATGATGAGAATGATAATTATGATGAGAACTTATCAGGCGACTTTTTGATTATATTAGAAGATGGTTTAAAAAATAAATTAAAAAATGAGTTAGCGCAATACACTGATGATTTAGAGAAAGAAGGAATAAGTGTTTATGCTAAAGAATTTAAAGAAAGTACGATAGAAGATTTGAGAAGAATGATAAAGAAAGAGCATGATAAGAATAATATTAAAGGAGTTTGGCTTTTAGGAAATTTACCAGCAGCATGGTATGAAGGAAAATTATTCCAACAATTTGGTATTGAAGAATTTCCGATAGATGTATATTTAGGTGATTTAGATGATAGCTTTGTAGATACTGATAATGATGGGATATTCGATCAGCATACACAAGGAATGACGTTGGAAATATTTGTATCAAGACTAAACGGAAGCTTGGATAAGATATCAAATTATTTTGGTAAAATACATCAATATAGAGAGCAAGGCTCTTTGGTAAACAAATCAGCTTATGTTTTTGTAGATAATGATTGGTCTGCTGGTAAAAGCGATGAAGGTTTAAATAAAGTATATAATGTGGATATTCAAGGAGATAATAATTTAACAAATAAACAAACATATGTTGATGGATTAAGTAAAGGATATGAATTTGTTTCTCACTGGGTTCATTCAGATTCCAGCGCTATATATTTTGATAAATTACAAAAATTTGGGAAGCAAGATATTAATAGTAATTTAAAAGGATCATTTTTTAATTTATTTAGTTGTTCAATATTTAAATTTACAGATCCAAATGCTCTGGGAATGTATTATCTTACAGACACGGAAACAGGTCTTGCTGCAGTTGGGTCATCAAAGATTGGTTCAATGCTTGGTGGTAGTAGAGTTATTTTTCATTCTAATTTAGCAAATGGCATGCCATGGGGAGAGGCATTTAGAAATTGGTTTAATATTAATGGTAATGCATTATTGGATTGGCATATGGGGATGACTTTATTTGGCGACCCTATGCTTTTAATAAATGGAGATAGAGACTATGAATTATCTATTTTGGGAGCTTCAATAATATCAGAGAAGGAATTAATTAAAATTTTAGAATGGGACGCTAGGCAGAAAACACAAACATTTACAGAATATAAATTAAATAATTTGAAATTCTTTAATACTGATAGGCAAGGGGTTGTTTGTTATAGGGGCGTAAAAATATATGCAGTAAAAGATAATACAGGATATGGTTTTTGGATAAGAGGTATAGGGTCTAGTGACAAAACAGCAATAGGATATTATAGGAAGTATGATGATGTTAAAAGATATATAGATGATATTTATAGTAAATATGGACCATATAATCAATGTAAATAAAAAAAAGAGGCTTTAAAGCCTCTTTTGCATATAGGTATCTTTCAATTTATATCCTAGTTTTCTGTAATAATCTCTAACCCCTACGCCAGATATTACAGAGAGAGATTTAAGATTAGTTTCTTTTATAATAATACTCTCTGCTTTTTTGATTAGTTTCTTTCCTAATCCCTTATGTTGTATCCCAGACTTATCTTTGGTCTGTAGTTTTATTTGTTGTCCGTATGTATGTAGTTCTCTTATCATTCCAGAATTGGTTTTGAATGGGATTCTGAGTCTTAGAAGAGAGAATAATTTAGTTCTGTCTTTGTTCTCATAAGATAGGAATATCTCTTGTCCATCAGATGCAATGTAGTTGTATCTAAATAGGTATATTTTTTCTTTTGGATCATAATTGTTTTTTAATTCTCTACATCTAATACATTTACATCTAAGTCCTTTTTCTTTCATTTCTTGTTGAATGTATTGTCTTAGGTTAGAGATTTTAGCTCCTCCTGCTGGGATATAGTCAGATGGAATATCTCTTGTGATTCTCTGTATTCTGATATAGTAGGGGACTCTGATTTTGATTTTAGTAATAAGATCAATTAATTGTCTTTTAGTGTATGGTTTGAATTTCTTTTTTTTGTATAGAGTGTATAAAGGAGTTCCTTCTAATATAGCTAAAGGATAAATTTTTAAATAATCTGGTTTGAATGCAGGATTATTAAATACTTCATCAAACATCTCTAAGTCTCTTTTGGGAGTAGAAACGGGGAGGTTTGGCATCATTTGGTAAGATACTTTAAATCCAAAGTCTTTTAAAAGTTTTGTTGCATTAATAATATCCTCTCTGGTATTTCCTCTTTTAACAAACTTTAATATATCGTCATATACAGATTGTACTCCTAATTCAACTCTAGTCACTCCATATTCTCTTAATTCTTTTAATTCTTTTTCTGTAATAAAATCTGGTCTTGTTTCAATAGACATTCCAACAATTCTGTATTTTGCTTTTTCGTTTTGTTTCTGTAGTTTCTTTAAGTCTTTTATCTTTGAGTTATTACATGCTTGAAAGCATCTTATAATAAAGTTTTTTTTGTATTGTTTCTGGTATACAGACCATGTTCCTCCGATGATTCTTAATTCAACTTTCTGTGTTGGGTGTCCTTCTTTTTCTAAAGCTTCTATTCTTTTCTGTACTTGGACAAAAGGATCAAATTTTAACATCTTTGCTCTTTGGGCTGCTGGTTCTTTTGATAAATAGGATTTTGGCATTCCTTTTTCTGTAGGGCAGAAGATACATTTTCCTGGACATGGCCATGGTTTTGTTAGGACAGAGACATTAACAATGCCAGAAAGAGATCTAACAGGTCTTGTTTTAAGGACTTCTTGTAGTTGTTTATTTCTTTTTACGGAGTAGTATTTGTGGTAGTATTTAAGTAATAAAAGATTAGATGGAGTATCTATTCCATGTTTCTTGCAAATCCTTCTTTTGGAAGCTAATAATTCTTTATTATTAGAAGGATTATCTTTAACCAATTGTTTTATTATATCTTTATGCATAAGGAAACTATTGAAAAAATATTAAATAATACTTCAAGGAATTATAACCTAATTGCTGTTGATTATACAAGGACTAGGCAGAATGTCACTCCTGATATAAGGGGGTTGTTAGATGAGATTAAGAAAGGGGATAAGGTTTTGGATTCTGGATGTGCTAATGCTAGGATGTGCCCAATCATTGAAGAGAAAGGAGCGCAGTATTTTGGTATAGATAAGAGTAGCTCTTTGATTGATATAGCAAAGAATTTCTGTCCTAGGGGAGATTTTAGCACAGGAGATGCTTTGGATATGTCTTATAAAGATGGTTTCTTTGATAAGGTATATTCCATTTCTGTTATGCATCATATTCCTTCAAGGGAATTAAGGATTAAATATTTAAAAGAGATTCAAAGAGTTTTAAAAAAAGATGGGAAAATATATTTTAGAGTTTGGGATATTATGCAAGACAAATGGAAATTGATTTTGAAATATATTTTGTTGAGATTAATTGGAAAGTCAGAATTGGATTTTTTTGATATATACATTCCATGGAAGGATGGGGGAGGGAATATGATAGCTAAGAGATACATTCATTGTTTTAGGAAGAATGAGTTAAAGGAATTATTTAAGGAGGCAGGATTTGAGGTGACAGATGTTTATAGGGATAGGAAGGGGAAGATGGTGGCGAATATATATGTTATTGGGAGGAAAAAAGAAGCACTTTAGTGCTTCTTTAAATTTATCTCTCTCTTTTACCTACAATGAAATCTTCTAACATCGCCCTTGCTTTGTCATCTGTGAATTGTTCTGGCGGATGCTTCATGAAGTATGCAGATGCAGATAGTATTGGTCCTCCGATACCTCTATCTTTTGCAATCTTTGCGACTCTCACAGCATCAATGATAACACCTGCTGAGTTAGGTGAGTCTTCTACTGAAAGTCTTAGCTCTAAGTTAATAGGTATGTTTCCGAATTTCCTTCCTTCCATTCTAATGTAGCAAACCTTATTGTCTTTTAGGAAGGGAACATAATCTGATGGGCCAACATGTAAATTGTCATAGTCTAGTCTTTCTGCTAACTCTGATTCTATTGCTTCTGTTTTTGAAAGTTTCTTTGTTTTAAGTCTTTTTCTTTCAAGCATGTTTAGGAAGTCTGTGTTTCCTCCAAAGTTAAGTTGGTATGATCTGTCTACTGTAACTCCTCTTTGTTTGAATAAATGAGTTAATACTCTGTGTGTGATAGTTGCTCCTACTTGAGATTTAATGTCATCTCCTACGATAGGAAGTTTAGCGTCTTTGAATTTCTTTGCCCATTCTTCATTTGATGCAATAAATACTGGCACTGCATTTACAAACCCACAACCAGCGTCTAATGCACATTGAGCGTAGAACTCAGTTGCTTTCTGACTTCCTACTGGCATGTAAGATACTAAGATGTCTACTTCTTTGTCTGTCAGTTCTTTTGTGACATCACATACTTTTTCATCTGAGGGTATAAATCTTTGATCTTCTGGATAAGATTCCATATGATCTGCAACACCATCTAAAATATTTCCCATTTTTACTGTTATTCCAAGTTCTGGGACACTCTCGCAGATATGTTTTGTGCAGTTTGGTAATTCATAGATTGCTTTAGATAAGTCTTTTCCTATTTTTCTTTTATCAATATCAAATGCTGCAACTAATTCAATATCACAGATTCTGTACTCTCCTAAAACGTTATGCATTAATCCTGGGATTAGCTCATTATTATCTTTAATGTCTTTATAGTAATGGATTCCTTGGACCAAACTTGATGCGCAATTACCAATTCCGGCAATTGCTACTTTTATTTTTTTCATAATTTATGTTATTTTTATATATACTTATATTACACTATTATTTTATCACTGTAAAACAAAATGTCAAATAATGAAATAGCAAAGATTTTCTTCGAAATAGGAGATATTCTAAATGAGAGAGGAATATCACATAAGCCAAGGATTTACCATAATGCCTCTGTGTTAATAGATGACATGGAAAAGGATTTAAAAGAGGTGTATGATATAGAAGGTATGGAATCTCTATTAAGTATTCCTGGAATAGGAAATTCCATTTCAAGTAAGATTGAAGAATATTTACTTACAGGAGAGATTAAGTATTTAAAAGAATTAAAAAAAGATGATTAAAATTCAAAAAGAAATATTACAAAAGAAGTTAAATAATAATACTAAAATTGTTGCTACTTTAGGTCCTGTAACAAAGGATAAAAAAACAATACTACAATTGGTAGAGAACGGAGTATCAATATTTAGAATTAATTTCTCACATGGTAGTCATGAGAGTAACGGTGATATTATTAAAAATGTCAGAGCAATAGAAAAAGAGACAAAGATTCCATTGACTATTATGCAGGACTTACAAGGTCCAAAAATCAGACTTGGTAAAATTAAAGATGGTAAGGCTGATCTAAAGCTAGGAGCTAAGTTTATTCTAACAAAGAATAAAGTACTAGGAGATAGCAAGAGAGCATCATTAAGATCAGATGTTGATTTTGATGATTTAGAAGTAGGAGGGGAGATATATATTAATGATGGATTGATTCAATTAGAAATAATAAAGATTTTAGATAAAGATATTCATACAATAGTAATTGATGCAGGAGAAATCTCTGATGCAAGAGGAGTTAATTTCCCTGATACGAAATTATCACTTCCAGCAATCACACAGAAAGATAGAGATGATTTATTCTATGGATTAAAAATTGGCATAGATTGTGTTGCTTTGTCTTTTGTAAGAAATGAGCTAGAAGTAAGAGATTTAAGAGAATTAATGGGGAAAAAAGCTGTTCCTATAATATCCAAGATTGAAAAGTGGGAGGCAATAGAGAACTTAGAAGATATTGTTCAAGTTTCAGATGGTGTTATGATCGCTAGAGGGGATTTAGGAGTTGAACTTCCTATAGAAGAGATTCCATTAATGCAGAAGAGAATAATTAAGATTGCACATAAATATAGAAAGCCAGTTATTACTGCTACACAGATGTTAATATCCATGGTATCAAATCCTACACCAACAAGACCAGAAATCACAGATGTATCAAATGCAATATTTGATGGAACAGACGCTGTGATGCTTTCTAACGAAACAGCAACAGGGAATTATCCTATTAAATCAGTTGAGGTTATGTATAAGATTATTAAGACTACGGAGCAGTCTAAGTTATTTAGGAATTTAATGGAGAATAGAAAGTATATTATAGATTCAAGTGAGACAAGTGCAGTCGCTAGATCTGCTTATGAAATTGCTCAAACTATTAAAGCAAAAGCGATTGTATGCGCTACTGAACTTGGAAGAACAGCAATGATGGTTTCTAGACATAGACCTAGCATGCCTGTGATTGCTCTTACATCAAGGCAAGATACTTTAAGGAATTTAAATTTAGTATGGGGAGTGATTCCATATAAAGCACCATCACAGAAAAGTGCAGAAAATGTTTTTTCTTTTTCTGCAAAACTTGCAAAGGAAATGGAGTTGTCTCAAACTCAAGGGTGTATAGTTGTCACAGCAGGATCGAAACCTGGAATGACAGGAGGTACTAATTTAATAAAAATACAAGAATTTTAAATATAGAAAGTCCCTTTGAAAAAAGGGACTTTATTCACAATACAATTCTTATATTTTGTAGTATAATTAAACTAATAATAAATTTATTTTCTTTGA
>CBDUWM010000002.1:0-19216 GCA_965370925.1 uncultured bacterium | reverse complement strand
CTTATGACCCCCAAAGGAAACCCCGTACTGAGCGTTAGCGGTGTGCGGGGAGGAGATTGAGTGATTGTTTTTTTCATTTTTTTAGTATATTATTATTATATGAAAAGATTATTATTTATATTAATTATTTTATTTTTTCCATTTTTTGTAGATGCTACATTGACTCACGAACAAAAAATTGAAATATTAGAATATAGAATTCAAAAATTAGAATCATATAATAAATTATATGAAGAATTTATTGATTTAAATAAAAATAGTTATAACTATTATATATTATCTCTCCTAGATAGAGTCGAAAAAAGAAAAAAATATGTAGATGCATATATTGAAAAATATGAATCAATGTTAGCTAGATATCAATCAAATGAATACCAGCCTAACAAAATGTTGGCAGGACAACATAAAGGTGTATATTTGAAAATTAATCGAATAGATAGAAATTGGATTGACCCTAGAAATTGGTATCCATTAGATGGCTTTAATTTTGTTCTTATTGATCTTACTTTAACTAATCATAGTAAAGATGAAATAAATTTTGGGAGAATCTATTTTACAATGAAGGATAACAATGGAGTTATTAGAGATTCAAGTCGTAAAGGGAGTATTGATACTCTTGAATATGGAAAATTAGCGCTAAGCGGAGTAGTTTCGGGGAAATTAATTTTTGAGATAGATAAGAGTTGTTTGGATAATTTAACTCTTTATTATGAGTTTAGGTATGGAGATGATAATGTAATAAATATAGATATATGATTGAAATAAAAATAACTGGAAAAGATGATAGTGACAATATTAAAAATGAATGTCCAGAGAAATATATTGAATGTATACAGGATGTATGCCCGAAATGCGGATGTAAGGGAATAATAGGAGTGTTAAAAAAAGAAATACCTTGGTATGCTAGTAATTTTATGCTTATTGTTTATATATTATCAGGGATAGGAATTCCTATTTTTATTTTTATGATATTTGGCGGATTTATAAATATGAAGCATACATTTGAATGTACTAATTGTAAAGAAATTTTTAACATCAAATAAAAAAAGACAGGAGGGAAACCTCCTGTTTTTTTGTTATTTCAAATATAAATAGAAATTTGTTAAATGTTGCTGATAAGTATAAGCGGGATGTATTAGCATACCCTTGTCATGTAAGTAGTACATATATCCAGTTTTCTCAGGAGCAAGAGCTGCTTTAATTGCGCGTATCCCAGGATTACATATTGCTCCTGGTGGTAGCCCTTTAATCTTATAAGTATTGTATGGATGATCAGTTTTGTAATCTGATATATATATTCTAGGCCACCATGCTTTCTGTGTTCCTAAGGTATATTGCACTGTTGCATCAACTTGAAGTGGTATTCCTTTATCTAATCTATTTTGTAAGATTCCTGCTACTAATCTACAATCAGTTGGCAAAGATTCTCTTTCAATAATTGATGCAAAGGTTATTACTTCATGTAGATTTTCTATTTCTAAATCTTCTATTTCTTTCTGTAGTTGATTTTCTAATTTCTCGACAATATCTTTTGGTTTGGAATTAGTATTCAATAAGTAAGTATTGGGAAATAAATATCCTTCTCTTGCAGAAGAAATAAATTCTTGTGTCTCTTTATCATCCCAATTTAATTTACTTTGTATTATTTTTGCATATTGCTCTTTTCTTGTTCCTTCTTCAAAAGTAACCCAGATTTGATTAGAAGGAGAAGTAAGAGTTTCTATAATATCTATTGGCCACATTGACTTGGAAAGAAAATATCCTCCAGGATTATTAATCTCTACTTCCTTTAGAATAAATTCAAAAACATCTTTGTTTTTTAATAACCCTTGCTCATTTAATTTATCAATAACATCTTTTTGTGTGTCATTTAAGCCAATAATAAAGTTCTCATCTTCTGATGGTAGCATACTCATTGGTCCTGCGAAATAAAATAAAGGAAGAAGCACTAAAAAGAAAAGAATTATTCCTGCTAACAGTATTTTGGGGTATGTTTTTATAACCTTATCTAAATATTTATTCATATATCTCTTATTATAATCTATTTTTATACATGTTTACATACAGTTTATTAACATAGTTATCCACAGTTTGCAAAAATACTATTAAAGATTTAAAATAAATAACCTAAAAATTAAAATAACCTTTACAGTAATAAAAGACATGGTCAAAAAAATAGAAAGAATTAAAAAAAGAGAAGGAAATATTGTCGAATTTAAGCAAGAGAAAATCACTATTGCTATCACCAAGGCATTTAATGCTATTGGTCGTCCTGATGCAAAATTAGCACAAGAAATATCTGATAAAGTGTCTGATGTTTTAAAAAGAAGATTTAAAACTGATGAAGTACCAAATATTGAACAGGTGCAAGATGTAATAGAGGAAATTTTGATTTTAGATGATTTAACTGATGTTGCAAAAGCATATATTTTATACAGAGAGCAGAGAAGAAAATTGAGAGAATTGGGAGAAAGAGATGGTGGATCAGTTGATTATGTTGATGACTATTTAGAAAAATTAGATTGGGAGGTAAAGGAGAACGCTAATATGGCATATTCTCTTCAAGGGTTGAATCATTATGTTTCAACACATGTTATGAAGAGATATTGGAGAGAAAAAGTTTATCCAAAAGAAATTAGACAAGCAAGTGAATCAGGAGATTTCCATTTACATAATTTAGATACATTAGGTCCATATTGTATGGGATGGGATTTATATGATTTTCTTTTGAAAGGGTTTAGGGGGGTAAAAGGAAAAGTAGAATCAAAACCACCTAAACATTTTGGTTCAGCATTAGGGCAGATTGTAAACTTCCTATATACAATGCAGGGAGAGTGTGCTGGAGCTGTAGCATTTTCTAATTTTGATACATTATTAGCTCCGTTTATTCGTTACGATGGTTTATCATATCCACAAGTTAAACAAGCATTACAGGAATTTATGTTTAATATGGCTGTTCCTACAAGAGTGGGTTTTCAATGTATGTCAGAGGATACAGAAATTTTAACAGAAAATGGATGGGCGAAATATAATGAAGTAAAGGAAGGTAGCGTTATAGCTACATTTAATACAGAAAGTCAGGCATTGCAGTATCTACCTGTTAGAAAAATGTTTGTTAGGGAATATAAGGGGAAGATGTATAATCTTAAGAATAGAATTAGTGACCAATTAATATCTCCAGAACATAGAATTGTAAGAAAAAAGTTTAATACAAATAACTATACGTTAGAAACAATTGAAACAGCAATGAAACTAAAGACAGATTTATTAGTTCCAATTGGAAGTTATGGGAATGTATCAGGAGAATCAGAATACGATCAAGATTTAATAATGTTTTTGGCGTGGGTTATATCAGAGGGCAGTATTGATAAAAATGGTAGAGGCGTTGGGAGAATAAGTATTTATCAATCAGAGAAGGTAAATAAAGTAAAATATGATGAGATTATATCATTATGTAATTCTTTAAAATTTGAATATTCTATTACAACACAGAAAGGATTGGGTGAAGAATGTAATGTTATAAGATTTGATTCAGAAAGTAGTAAAAAAATATTAGGATATTTTGATTCTGATAAATATCAAGGAATTAAATTTATACCAGATTTTATATTAAACTCTGACACAGAAACAGCAAGAATATTTATAGAAACATATATAAAAGGAGATGGTCATGAGGGATGTAAAATAGTAACAACATCAGAAGAAATCAGAGATGATTTAATGCACTTAATATCAAATGCAGGATATGGTTGCACTATGCACAAAAGAAATCTTTTTTCTGAAATCTCTAAAAAAGATCAATATATTATTAGAATAATAAGGCATAAGGATACATATATTACAAATATTACAGAAGTTGATTATAACGGAACAATATGGTGTCCCAATACTAAAAATGAAACAGTAATAGCTAGAAGAAATGGAAAGGTTTTTATAACAGGCAACTGTCCATTTACAAATATTACATTAGATATTAAGCCAGGAGCTGCGTTTTCAGATGAAGCTATTATTATAGGAGGGAAATTACAAGAAGAAACATATTCAGAATTTGAAGAAGAGATGAAAATATTCAATAAGGCTTTGTATCAATGCATATTAGAAGGAGATGCTAGTGGAAGACCATTTACATTCCCTATTCCTACAATTAATATCACAAAAGACTTTGATTGGGATAGTAAGGATTTAGATTTAGTATGGGAGGCGACAGCTAAATATGGAATTAATTATTTTGCTAATTATATTAACTCTGAAATGGATCCAAAGGATGTTAGGTCAATGTGTTGTAGACTAAGATTAAACTTAAAAGAATTAAATAACAGGGGTGGTGGAGGATTATTCGGCGCTGGAGCATTAACTGGTTCTATTGGTGTAGTAACTATTAATCTTCCAAAAATTGGACATCTTTCTAAAACAAGAAAAGAATATTTTCAAAGATTACAAAGAGCAATGGATTTAGCAAAGAGTAGTTTGGAAATTAAAAGAAAGATTTTGGAGAGTTTTATTTCAAAAGGACTTTATCCATATTCAAAGTTTTATTTAGCAGGTGTTAAGAAAGGAAAAGGATCATATTTTGCAAATCATTTCTCAACAATTGGATTGATCGGAATGAATGAATCACTTCTAAATTTCTTGGGAGATGATATCGGGGCAAGGAGAGGAAAGAAATTTGCTTTAGAAGTTATGGATTATATGAGAGAGCAATTAGTTAAATATCAAGAAGATACTCAACATATATATAACCTGGAAGCAACTCCAGGAGAGGGAACATCGTATAGATTTGGAAGAAATGATAAAAAAGCAATGCCAGAAATTATTACAGCAGGAACAAAGCAAGTTCCATACTACACAAATTCATCATTACTTCCAGTGAATTATTCAGATGATATATTTGAAGTATTAAAACTACAAGATGAATTGCAATGTAAGTATACAGGTGGAACAGTATTGCATATTTATACAGGAGAGAAATTAACAGATATAGAAAGCATTAAAGATTTAGTTAAGAAAATATTTACTAAATTTGAATTGCCATATATTTCTATTACGCCAACATTTTCTATTTGTCCTGTTCATGGATACATCGCAGGAGAACATAAAAATTGCCCGCAGTGTGTTATAGAACAGCCATGTGAAGTATATTCTAGAGTTGTAGGGTATCTAAGACCAGTATCACAATGGAATGAAGGAAAACAAAAAGAACATGAAGAAAGGAAAGCATTTAAGATAGGAAAGCGAGAAGAGGTTAAGAAATAAGGGAAAGGAAGCGTTCTAATAGAACGCTTTTTTGTTTGACTGAATATCTTATTTCCTGTATAAGAAAGTGAAGTGTAAAACGCACTTTAACAACAAAAAAAGGAGAAAGATAATGGCAGACAAGAAATTAATGGAAAAACAAGAATTGTTAATGCAAATGGCATTATTGGAGTATGAAAGAGAAGGAGATTATAGATTTTTTCGTGAAGAGCGTAATAAATTGTCTAGAAATAATCTAGACACATTGATTGATATGGAATTGAAAAGAGGGTCATGGAGTTCTGCAAATAATCTTTTTGATAATAATATGCAAAATGATATATTTATTAAGAAAATTGATTCAGTCATACTTGGGATAAGGCATTTGATAGAAAAGAAGGAATCTGACAGAGATTTAGAGTATATTGTAAAACGCCTTGATGTTGATTCAAAGAAGGTAATACTAAGAGAACTTATTGCCTTAAAAACAAAACTCTATTTAGAATTGGTTATAGAACATCTGAGTATCAAATGTATGAAATTAGATTTTACTTTAGAAGAAAAGAAATCAATTTTAGATATATTTAAGGATGAGTTTGGTATTGAAACATTGTATAAACTTCAACACCCTGATTTAAAAGAAAGAATCAGAAAATTTTTAGTGAAATATTGTAAGGATAAATATTTAGGTTATGGTGGTCATGAAATATTAGCTAAAATTGTAAAAACATGGAAGAAGACACAAAGAAAAGAAATCTGCCTTTTGATTCTGGAGCATTATAGGTCTTATAGCTATTATGCGTTTGATGATATTGTTTCTAAGTTCAATGTATCTTTTACCGCAAAAGAAATTGATGCGTTGTATAAAAAACATAAAGAAATAGGAATAATTGGACTTGGTGCTTCGACCACCGTAGCAGATAAAGCTGTTCATTCTTTAATATCAAAGTCTCTGTATCATGGAGATTGGTTGAAAAATGAAGTGTTATGCCCAGAAGTTTTAGCAAGAATCTCAGATAGATTTATGATATCAATACTAGATATTTATTTACCATCCCATATAAAAGAGTTGGAAGATCTTACAGAAAGATTATCAAAGACATTTATAACAGAATATATGTATGATTGGTATAAGTCAGAGAGATTATATTCAAATGCTTTATCATATGCAATTAAATTAAAGAATAAAGAAAATATTAATTATTGTCTTGAGAATATTTTTATTCAGATAACAGAACATCAGTACTACAAAAGTTTTACAGATGCATTATTTGAAAAAATATCAAATATTGTTGAATATATTTTCTCAACTACATTGGAAAATGGACTTTCTTTGTTTATCAAAAACCATAAAACAGAATATCTATTAAAGATGTTAGATGTTTTCGATAAAGATGAATATTGTGATAAAGCTATTTTATCATATATCAAAAAAGACGAATGGTATTCTGATGATTCTGCTTTACTAAAAGATAGAAAAATCTCAGATACTACAATTTCTGCATTGAAAGAATATCTTGTGTCAAAGGGAAAGCATGAGAATTTGATTGAATGTAAAATTCAATTATCAAATCCCGAAGATTATGAAAATATTTTGAAGAATATCTTAGCTAAGGATAAAATATGGTCTAATGACGAGACAAGGCTAAAAGAATTTTTCAAGATCTTGCATAGACATCCAACAGAGAATGAAATAATAGAGATTATCGCGAAGAGTAGAGACTATAAATATTGGATTAAAATGAATCCCACGGAGAAAGCAATAAAGGGTTTGATAAAATCTAATAAATTAAGTATCTTGAAAAAATTTGAAATATTGAAGTTATCTCCAATAGAATCTTTATTTGATATTTTCTTGGAAAAGTTTCTTCTTTATATTTCAAAGATGGGAAAAGAGTATACGCGTTTTGAAGACAATAAAGAGCTTAGTATTAAGGTTCTGAAACTATGCAAGCCCAAAGATGACATAATTAAACAAACTATTATAGATAAATTCATAGAATTAGGAGAAAGAGAAAAAGCATTAGAAATAATGACAGTATAAACATCAACCGAGCATTTGCTCGGTTTTTTTCTTTGTGTTAAAATCATATATGGATATTTATGGATTCGGAAAAAATACACTAATTGATTACCCTGGTAAAGTAGCCAGTATTGTTTTTACAGGGGGATGTAATTTTAATTGTCCCTTTTGTTATTCAAAAGAATTAGTGCATAAAGAAACACCAAAAATAGATGAAGAGGAGATATTCTCATTCTTAAAAGAAAGAAAAGAGTATATTGATGCTCTTGTTATTTGCGGTGGAGAGCCTACTGTTAACAAAGATTTGAAAGATTTTGTAATAAGGGTAAAAGAAATGGGATATTTAGTTAAATTAGATACTAATGGAACAAACCCAGATGTAGTCAAAGATTTAATTGATAATAAGTTAATAGATTATGTTGCAATGGATATCAAGGGTCCAAAGGAGAAATATAATCTACTTGCAGGTGCTAATATTAAGTTAGAGAATATTGAAAGAACAATAAATATTTTAAAAGAATCTAATATTGGATATCAGTTTAGAACAACAGTAGTTCCTAATATACTTAAAAAAGAAGATTTCATTAAAATTGCAGATTGGATAGGAAGTAAAGAAACTCATTATGCTCTTCAGGGATTTTCTACAGAAAAGGAGTTAATGGATACAGAGTATAATAAATTGATTCCATATACTACAAAATATTTAAATGAAATTAAAGATGAAATTAAAGATAAGTTCCAAAAAATTGACATAAAGACTTAAATAAACTATATAACTAATATATGAAAATAGAATTTCCAGTATTTAAAACAAAAATAGATGGGCTAGATACAACTTATGATGTATCAGATCCCAAGGTAAGAAAGGAATATTTCCAAGCTAAAGCAGGGGAAGATATCGCTAAATTAAATAAGTACTTTGCAGAAGGTAATACTTTTATTGCATATCTTTTGGGTAAGAAGAATTCAGGTAAGGGAACTTATTCAAAATTATTCAAAGAAATATTCGGAGCAGACAAGTTTACTCATGTCTCAATAGGAGATTTAGTAAGAGAAACTAATAAGGCAGCAGAGGACGAAGAAGAGAAAAAGAAGTTAGTAATTTTTTTAAAGAAAAGTTACAGAGGATATATTCCATTTGAATCGGCACTAGATGCAGTTTTGAATTGGGATATTTCAAAATTACTTCCAACAGAGATGATTCTTGCAATGGTAAAGTATGAGATTTCTAAACATCCTAGAAAGGCAATCTTTGTAGATGGATTTCCTAGGAAGCTAGATCAGATTGCATATTCTTTATACTTCAGAGATTTGATAAATTACAGAGAAGATCCAGACTTTTTTATCTTAATTGATTTACCAAATACAATTATTGATGAAAGAATTAAAGGAAGATTAATTTGTCCGATATGTAATACTCCTAGAAACTTAAAATTATTGAGGACAAAGTATATAGGACACGATAGCAATGAGGACAAATATTATTTAAAGTGTGATAATCCAGATTGTCCGGGGTGTGGAAAGGAAAGAATGGTAGGTAAAGCAGGAGATGATAAAGGTATTGAAGCTATCAGAGATAGAATAGAAGGAGACGAGGCTTTAATTGAGAAAGCTTATTCTATTTATGGTATTCCTAAAGTCTTATTAAGAAACTCAGGTCCTGTAGATAAGAAAGATCATGTAGATGATTATGAATTAACTCCTGAATGTGTCTATGAAGGGACAGGAGATGACATCAAAGTTTCTGAAAAACTATGGGAGGTTAAGGATGATAATGGAGTAGACTCATATTCACTTATGCCTGCGCCTGTTGTAGTTTCAATGTTGAAACAAATAGTAAAAGTTCTAGAATTGTAATCACCTGTGCATAACATTTTTGACTAAAAAGATATTTCTGATAGTCTTAAATTACATCTTAGTTTTTCTTAAAATCTTGGATCAAACTTTTGGAAATGGATTTTAAATTTGGATAGGCCGTGGTCTATACATGCAAAATCCGCACATTAAATATGTTTCCACTAGATTTTATAAAAACCTAGGGTGAGCACATTACATTTAAGAAGGATCTCCTCTGAGATCCTCTTTTATTTGTGTAAAACTTTTTTTAAGATATAGTATTTTTATGTTAAAATTAAATACATTTCTTTTATGAAAGGAAATAATATCAAAACATTTTATATTTTAATGCTTGTGTTTGCATTTGTTTTTGCTTTTTATCAAATAGATAGTAAAACCTCACTTCAGATACAGAATATTAATTCTCATCCAAGACAAGGAAAGAATTGGACTGTATTTTTTAATACAAAAGGAAAACAAGATTTACAGATTTCATTAATGGATCAAAGAACTCAAAATGATCTTAGTTTTATATACCTAATGTGTGCAGATAAGAAATTAATTCCAGAAATAAATGGGAACGAAATAATATTCAAAGATTGGGAATGTGACGATGAATTATCAGCATTAATTCATAGAGTTAACCATTATGGAAATCATTATTTAAGATTTAAATTTGGAAATAAAATAGGGCTTGCTCATAATTCAAATGAGACAACGTATGATATGACTTCTGGAACTTCAAGTTCTCATTATGCATATTATGGAAAAGATACAGCAGATGATATTCCTGTTGATACAAATAGGGCAAGTTGGAATGTAGCTGGAACAGAATTTACTGCTGCGATGTATGGTGATGTGGAAAGTTCAGACAACTCATACGCTACAACAACAGACACATCAACAACAACATTCAAACAAGTTGTTCATGATTTTGTGTTTACATCTGCTATAACAACTACTTTAATTAATTCTTTGCAAATTTCATGGGAAGGAGAATCAGACCAGAATCAAGAAGTGAGTACAGATAATGATTTAAGAATGTATTTGTATAATGATGATACATCAGCTTTTATTTTAGCTGATTCAGAGTTTAACGATGCGTGTGATGATTCAGACTGTACTATGACTTATACTACGACAACAGATATCTCTAGTTTTTTTAATGGTTCGGATCAATTAAGATTTATAGTGCAGAAATTTGAGCAGGGAAATGCATGTAATGATGCATCAGGAACTTGTTATGCTACTACTTCGGGAACATATTATCCAACAGCATGTACATACCAAGCATCAACAACAGATAATTTTTCTGAATGTGCCACAACATCTAATACTTGTGCATCAGGTAATTGTATTGGAACAGGACATTCCTGTGGATGGGAGACTTCAACACAAGATACATGGAGTGAATGTTCTACAAGTACAGGGACTTGTTGGAATGGAAGTTGTTCTGGTTCAGGATTTACTTGTGGGTATTGGGATGATAACGGATATCATAATTGTAATGAATGTTATGGATGTTTGACTGGGAACGCAACAAGTTGCGAGGCTGTGACAGGAGATTATCCAACATCTGTTGCTTATGGATGTATAGGAACAGGAGCTCCAGAGTGTTCATATTGTTCTTCTGGGACATGTGGCACTTATACATCAGGTCAACATGGATGTAATTCTGGATATGAATGTGATGGGTCAGGAGTTTGTACGGCAGCAGGACCAGATTGCTTTACTATATGTATGGGAAATCCTAATGGAATATGTGCTCCTGATGCTGGTACTTGCAGTATGATGGGAGGAACTCCTGCAGGAGGTTCAAGCGATTGTGTAGTACCAGCTCCAGAATGTTGTTGTGGAATGCCATAATAAATATGAATAAAAAGAATATACAATTGATGGTTTCTTTATTCGCAATATTCGTTGTTGTTCTTTTGATTGGAAATTGGGAACATAAAAAAATAGAAGAATTTAAAAGAGGAACATTAAAATCAGATTATGTTAAGTTAGTTATTGATTGGGATCCACTTAATCAAGCGCCTAGTATTTCTGCTGGACCAAGTGACGGAGGTTCTTGTACATCAACGCCTTCTAATGTAGGGGACACAATTACATTTTCTGCAACTGGAACAGATCCAGATGGAGATGATTATTATTTATTAGTTTGCCAAACAAATTCAGTTTCAACATCAAGTGAAGCAGCGCCATCTTGCGCAAGTTCACAAGATTTATGTATTTCTGACTTAGCTTCTTCTACAGAAGGGAGCACATGCTCTACAACTTCTGCTAGTTATTTATCAACTGCGACATGGGATTCTGACCTAATTTCTGTTTGGTATGCTTATATCTGTGATTACGGAACAGATCAAAGATGTTCATCTGTATCTCAAGGTACAGGAGACACAGGGTATCCTATCAATATTAATCGTCCTCCAATAGATTTTGTTGATTATCATCAATCAGGTCCAGTGAATCCAGGGGTTGATATTTTCTTGGGTATTGATAATTTTACAGGGGATGATGATTATGATGTATCTGATTTATTTTTTTGTAAAACATCTGGAGCTACTGGTAATGGCTGTAGTGGGGAAGAATATTGTAGCGTAGAAGATATAGGAATATATTCAGCATGTGATGCAAGTACAACAATTCCTTCAGAGGGGGTTCAGGATTGTTATATGTATGTATTTGATGAACATGGTTTAGGGTCAAGTAACAATGCAAGTTCATGTGCTTTTATTATCAATAATGTTGCTCCAGTTCTAAGTTCTATTTCACTGAACTCAGGGGCAAGCATAGACATGTCTACTGGAGGAGAGGGATTATCAGGGAATAAAGATATTATAGCATCTGCTACAGTTACAGATAACAACGGGTGTGCAGATATTGCTTCTGTTGTATCTCATACATATACAACGGACATAGGACCAACAGGGTGTGACTCTTCTGGAGAGAATGATGCAAATGATTGCTATTGGAATACATCATGTTCTGTATCCTCTGCTTGTAGTTCTGGAATTTCATATGATTATGAATGCACAATTAATTTTAAATATCATGCTGATCCAACGGATGCAAGTACTCCGAAAGTAAGCAACGGATGGGAAACAAAAATAATAGCATCAGATGGAGACTTGAGTGATAACGGAACCTCAACTGCAATTGAACTTATAAGTTATTTATCATTAGATGTTAGTTCTGCAATTGAATATGGTTCTCTTGGTATAGATGAAATGGGTGATTCAGATAATTTAACCACAACAACAGATGTGAAGGCTACGGGAAATTGTGGACTTGATGTTGAACTTTCTGGAACTAATATGACAGGTTCCGGGACTATCGTAGTTGGACAACAGAAATATGCGACAAGTGGCGTTGCTTATTCTTCTGCAATTGCACTAACTTCATCAGCAGAAGAATTTGAATTGAATGTAGAGAAACCAACAACAACATCTGCGTCTCCTTTAGAAAAAATATATTGGGGACTTCAGATTCCAGGCAGTACTTCAGCAGGATCTTATTCTGGTACAAATACATTTACTGCAAAAAAAGCAGAGACAGAAGATTGGTAAAAAGTTTTACACAGTTATTTTTTTTGAATATGTGTTATAATTTTTATAAGAAAAAATATATGAAAAAAAGAAGCGGAAAAGTTTTATTTATAATAATATTTGTTTTGGGATTTTTAACAGCATTTCTATTTTTAGCTAGAAATGATTTCCTAAGTAGTATCTTAGCTGATTCAGCTGCTACCTCTGTTGAGGTATCTGGCGCTGCTCCTATAATTACTACAGCACCTTCTGATGGAGGAGTTACATCTACTAATCCGGTTAATGTAGGTTCAGATGTGACATTTACTACAACAGCTTCTGATGCAAACGGAGAGAATTATTATCTTGCAGTATGTAAGACAGATGCAATTTCAGCGAATAATAGTGCAGCCCCTACTTGTACGGGAGGTTTCTGGTGTTATTCTGCATCTACTGTAGATGATGCAGAAGCTACGTGTTCTACAACAACAATAGATGCGTGGAGTGAGACAGAAGATTGGTATGTTTTTGTTTGTGATCATTCAGCATCTTCTGCATGTTCATCTCCTGGCGCAGAGGGTACGGGAGATAACGGATCACCATTCCATGTAAATCACGCCCCTCCATTTTCAGACGCAGTTAATGATGGGCCAAAAAATCCAGGGGAGACAGTAACGATTACTGCAACATCAAATGATGATGATAATGATCATACAGCGGATACAGTTATGCTAGTAGTATGTAAAACTCAAGGAGTGACAGGTACTGCTTGTGATGGTGGAGGTTCTGATACTTGGTGTACATCTTCTTTAGCAGCATCAGATCCTGATTGTGGATTCACAGTTCCAACTCCAACAGTACATGGCGCATTATCAACATATGTATATGTATTTGATTCGCATGACTTTGCTTCAGATGGAGGAACACATAATACAGCAGAATCGCCAGTAATTAATGATATAGCACCAACAGTATCTTCAGTCGCATTGAATTCAGGATCAATAATTGATATATCAGGTGGAGGTGAAGGAGTTGCAGGTTCTACGAATATTACAGTAACAGCAGAAATCACAGATAATAATGGATGTACAGATGTTACGGGTGTGACAACTTCTGCATATACTACTGCAGTAGGAGTAGGTTCATGCACGGAAGACGATAATAATAATTGTTATTACGATGTCTCATGTACAGGAGATTCTGTTTGTGATTCGGGTATAACAGAAACATATTCATGTACAGTTAATTTCAAATATCATGCTGATCCAACAGATACAGGAACACCAGATGCAGCGGAAACATGGAAGAATACAGTTTATGCATTAGATGGATCAGCTCAAGGATCCACGGAATTATCAACAGGAGTTGAATTGCAAAGTTATTTAGCCCTAGATGTTACATCAGCGATTGATTATGGATCACTTGCTATTGGAGAAATTGCAGATGGAACATCTTTACCACAGAATGTGGATATTGAATCAACTGGAAATTGTGGGCTTGATGTAGAAGTATCAGGAACTCAATTAACTAGTGGTGCTAATTCTATTACAACATCCTCCCAACATTATGCTACAACAACAGCAGTATATTCAGCAGCATTAGTGTTACAGGATTCAGCGACAGAGTTTGAATTAGATTTAAAGAAAACTACAACAACAGCTACATTGAGTAATGATTTGATGTATTGGGGACTTCAGATTCCAGATGGAACTTTGTCAGGTTCATACTCTGGTACAAATACATTTACTGCTAAAAAAGCAGAGACAGGAGATTGGGAATAATGAAAAAACTAATATACATTTTAATATTTCTGTTCTCTGCTAATATTTGTTATGGGTTTGGTATTTCACCTCCATATGTATATTCAGAGAATTTAATGCCAGGTTCAGTATATGAGCAGAGGATTTCTATTGTAAGAAATGAAATTGATGAAATAGCAGATATTAATGTTAATGTAAGAGAAAGTGAAGTTAAAGATTGGATTACAATACCTAATTTAGATGAATTGAAGTTTGATATAGGGCAGAAACAAGTGTTCATGAATGTGTTAGTAAATGTTCCATTAAATGCAGGAAATGGACAGCATTTAGGTGCTATTAATGTTTCAGTTCCAACAACAGCAAATGTTGCAGGTGGAGCTGCAGTTGCTTTAGGGGCATTAATTGATGTTGACTTAACAGTATCAGGAGAAGAGTTAAGAGATTTTGTAATATACTCTATTAAGATTGATCAGGCATATGCAGGTGAGAGTATCAGAAGTATATTGGGAGTAGAGAATAAAGGAAATATTGATTTACAACCAGATAAAGTTGTTATAGAAATATATGATGTAAATGAAAAGAATTTACTTGATTTAACGGAAGGAAGAATTATCGGGTTAGTCCCTGCGAATAAAAGAAAAGAAATAGAAGTATTATTTGATACTAAGATACAACAAGCAGGAGCATATTGGGCGCATATTAAAGTGTATAAGGATTCAGAAATTATATCTGATGAGAAAATATTTTTGAGTATCCAAGAAGTCTCAGCAGAGAGAAGGGAATTATTAACTAGGGTTAAGAATAAGATTAAGAGTATTGAACAATTACAATTCTTTGATGAATCAGGGAATATTAATTGGGTAGTAATTTTATCAGGGTTAGCATTCTTATTATTAACAATTGCATTATTAACACTTGCAAGAATTAGAAGAGAAAAAATAGAAGAGAAAAAGTGATTAAAAATATTTTAAAAAGAATATGTATTTTAGGGATAATTTTATTTATCCCTATTTTAGTATTAGCTGATAATATAGCAATCACTGTCTCTGTTTTTTCTGTTCCAGCACCTACTGACTTAACAGCAACTGTATTATCATCTTCTGAAATTGATTTGTCCTGGTCTACTGTGACAAGTTCTAATTCGTATAACTTATATAGAAATGATTCCTTACTTACTAATGTTTCTTCTGCTGTATATTCAGACACTGGATTGTCTTCTGATACATCATATACATATTATGTGACTAGTTTGGATGCAGGATCTGTAGAATCTAGTTCAAGCACAGAGGTGATAGCACAGACTTTAGTAGAAGAGTCTAGTGGCAATACATCAATGCCTTCGCAAAGAGTAATTTATAAAGCTGCTAAGAAGAAACAAGAAAAACAATCTACATTAAAGCCAATATATATTAATAGGGGTGAGGAGGTTACAGATTCTCAGAAAGTGATTCTTTATTTCAGAGTAAAAGATGCGGAGTATATGGCAATTTCAAATAATCCAGATTTCAAATCTGCAGAATGGGAATATTATGTTCCTATGAAAGTATGGGAGCTAGAAAAAGGAGATGGAGATAAGACGGTTTATGTTAAATTTAAAAAAAGAGAGGGTATAATATCTAATGTGTATTTTGATATTATTGCATTGGAAAATGATGATGAAGAATTATATAAAAGAATGATTGAGATTATTAAATTAATGAGAGAGGATTTAGATAATTATCAGACAGAAGGAAACCAAATTACAATACAAGATATTCAAGAAAGAAAAGAAATAGAAGAAGAGATAAAAGAGATAGTGCAAGAGATTAAAGAAGAGGAGGTGAAAGAAGTCCCTATTAATATTATTAAGGAAGAAAAAAAAGAGACTGATTATTCTCTCATTGTGATAGTATCAATATTCTTACTCTTTATTATTATAATTGTATATATGATATTAAAATAAAGAAGGAAATTACTTTCCTTCTTTATTCTTAATAGGTTTTCTAATTTTTCCTAAAGTTTTCATACATTGAGTACAGATTTTTACTCTCTTTCCTAGGTATTTTTGAAAACTTTTATGTTCTGTATTTTGTGGTATATAAATAGACTGAAGATTTGGATATCTTCTTGATTTAGGGCTAGGATTGTACTTAGACATTAACTTATTGTACTTTCTAGCAACGATTGATCCTTTACCACATACTGTGCAAATTCTTGACATAGTTTATATTTTTATTACAAGGCTTATATTACTATAAAAAAAAGGATTTGGCAAGTCCTCTCTTCCTTTTGTTTCTTATTAAGGGTATCATATTAATATGGTAAATACAATATTGATGATTATAATCTTAATATTTTCAGTTGTTATACATGAGGTGTCTCATGGATATGCAGCGTATATTATGGGAGATTCTACGGCAAAGTATCAGAATAGACTTACATTAAATCCTATACACCATTTAGATCCCTTTGGTTCTGTTATACTGCCATTTTTCCTGGCAATGTCTAATCTACCAGTGTTTGGATGGGCAAAGCCTGTACCGATTAATTATATGGCTTTAGATGATAAGAAATATGGAGTTTTAAAGGTAGCGATAGCAGGACCTTTAGCTAATATTATAATAGCTATATTCTTTTCTATATTGATAAGATTTATTCCGCTTACTCCATTCTTTTTCATAGTATGGATTAATTTGATTTTAGCTATATTTAATCTTATACCAATTCCGCCATTAGATGGACATCATATATTATTTGCATTGCTTCCTCATTCAATGTTTGGAGTTAAGAAGTTTCTAATGGTGTATGGCAGATTCATTTTACTTGCTTTTATATTTTTCGGATTTAGGTTTATAGTGCCTGCGGTACAAACTATATTTACTATATTAACAGGGTATAGGATGTAAAATATAAATATTTATTGAATAAAAAATTATGGCATATATAAAATTTATTTCTGATAAAAATCTTTGTTTTGCTATCAATAAAGTAATAAGGAAAATTGAAACAAAGGAAAGGGATATAGACGCAAAATTTCATAAAAATGTGATAGATCCATTCGCTGCTTTATTTGCTGGTGTTACAGACTCTCTTTTATATAAAGAATGGGTAGAGCGAGAAAAAGCAAGGCAGATTCAAAAAACAACGGAGAATGCAATTGGCGATTTTCATCAAGATGTATTAGGCGCTGTGCCTGGATGGGAGAATTTAGGTAAAGGTGGTGGGTTGGATGTGGTTTGTTTTAAAAAGAAGATTATTGCCGAAATAAAAAATAAATTCAATACTACAAAAGGTAATGATAGAATTGGGCCTTATGATACCATCGAAGCTAAATTAAAATTATCAAAATATAAAGGCTATATAGGATATTATGTTGAGATTATACCAAATAATAAGAAAAGGTATAATAAAGAGTTTACTCCTTCAGATAGCAAGACAAAGAAGTGTAGAATAGGGAGAAATGATATTAGAATAATTGATGGCGTGAGTTTTTATGCAATAGCAACAGGAAGAAAAAATGCTTTGAAAGAGTTGTTCGAAGTATTACCAAAGGTTATACTTGATAAACATAAATATAAATTAAATAAGAAAGAAGTTAAAAAATATTTTGAATTATTTGCAAAGGCTTTTTCCACAGAATAGCCCTTACCTATGCATTGGTTATTTGATATAATAATGATAGATAATCTCTGTCATTTTTATATGAATAATAATCAAAAATATTTTACAATAGGGGAAACAGCTATTATATTAAATATTTCCATTGACACAGTTAGAAGATGGGATAAAAGAGGTATGATAAAGCCTTTCAGAGATGATAAGAATAATCGAATTTTTAAATTGGAAGAAGTTAAGAGGATAATGAATAAAATTAATGGGAATAAAGAGAATAATTTCAAAATTTTAAAAAATAAAAAAAAATCTACATACACAGCAATTGAGTTATTCGCAGGAGCTGGTGGTACTGCTCTTGGTATGGAAAATGCAGGAATTGAACATGTTTTATTGAATGAAGTTGATAAACATGCTTGTCAAACATTACGAATAAATAAGCCAGAATGGAATGTTATAGAAGATGATATTAAAAATTTAAAATTTAAAGAGGGACAAGCTGATATTGTGCAGGGTGGGTTTCCTTGCCAGACCTTTTCATATGCAGGCAAAAAAAGGGGATTTAATGACATAAGGGGAACTTTATTTTTTCAATTTGCTAGATGTGTAAAAGAAGTTAAGCCCAAAATTGCGATTGGAGAAAATGTAAAGGGTTTGTTAAGCCATGATAATGGGAGAACATTAAAGACAATGGTTTCAGTTTTAGAAAAACTTGGATATAGAGTTAAATATAAGATTCTTAGATCACAATATTTAGATGTGTCTCAAAAAAGAGAACGTTTGATAATAATTGGGGTGAGAAATGATTTGAATATTCCAATATCTTTTCCAGAAGAAAAGGATTATATAGTAACACTTCGTGAAGCATTGTATAAATGTCCAAAATCTGAAGGGCAGAAATATCCAGAGAAAAAACAAAAGATTATGGAATTAATATCCCCAGGTGGTTGTTGGAGGGAGTTACCAGAAAAACTACAAAGAGAATACATGGGTGCTAGTTTCTATATGGGGGGTGGAAAAACAGGAATGGCAAGAAGGTTGTCATGGGAGGAACCATCATTAACATTGACTTGTAGTCCTGCTCAAAAACAAACTGAAAGGTGTCATCCAGATGAAACTCGCCCATTAACTGTACGTGAATATGCTAGAATACAGACTTTTCCAGATAATTGGAAGTTTACTGGTTCTATAACACAGCAATACAAACAAATAGGCAACGCAGTGCCTGTAAATCTTGGGTATCATAT
>CBDUWM010000001.1:0-21058 GCA_965370925.1 uncultured bacterium | reverse complement strand
CTTCCTGTTGGTCTCATTTTTCTTTAGGCTCTTCTACTTTTTTTACTATTTCTTATTTTATGTTTGTTAATTATTTAAAAAATAATAAGTATGATATTTTGAGTTCTGCTAAATCTTTAGTAGGGGATATCGGCTTCTTTGTGCAGAAGAAAAGTTTTTCTGATATGTTCGGATTTTCCAATCCTATCACTTTTGTTGATATAAAAACTTATTATAGAAAAATAAAAAATCAGAAAGTATCAGACAAGAAAAGACAAGAAATTCAAAGGTATACAGAGAGGTGGTTTGAGGAAAATAAACTTCCAAAAGATCATCCATGTCAGATAGATTTAATACATATAAATATAATAAATAAAGAAAAACAGATAAATCATTTTAAAAATATATGAAAAAAATATTAACTTTGATGGCATTTTTAATGCTTCCATTAATTTCTTTTGCAGACGATGGATCACATTCTGTATATAGAACAGGATTTGTTCTGCCTGGAGAAGAGACCAACGTTGAAATGTCAAAAGAAAGAGTTAGGATTTATAATTTCAGAGAGGAGACAGATTCTGATGAAGTTCATAATGAAGGCTCCTTTTATAATAGGGGGTATTTAAGAGCTAGTGTTAGGGCAGAATTTTGGCATAAAAATACTAGTGATATCAAAGAGACAGTTAAAGTCTTTTTTCCTATTAAAAATATAAACTCTCAAATTAAAGAGGTTTTGGGAGATGATAAAGATGATTGGAAAAAAAGTTATTTTCCTATAGGTTCATATGATGAGGCTCCGGGAGCAGAAAATTTTAAAATATATGTAGATGGTAAGCAAGTAGAATATGAAACGAATAAAGATGATGGAAAAGTTTATTTTAATGTAGAATTTGAGGGGAAACAGGAGAAAAAGATAGTAATTGAATATGACGCTTTATCAATAGTGAGAACAAAATACAAACAATATTTAAAAGATTATTCCAAAAGATCATCTTTTGAATATATATTACAAACTGGTAGAACTTGGAAAAATAGTATTGGATATGGAGAAGTAATCATTGAATTGCCGTATGATTACAATGAAAGCTTGATGATTTTTTCTAAGAATCAAAGGATTAATGTGGACTACATCCAAGAGATGTTGAAAGAATACACAAATCAAGATCAAATTAATGAAGCTACAAATAATATAAAAGAAGCCCCAAAAGTAAATAAAGAATTATCAAAGATAAAATTTAGTGTAGATGGAAATATAATTAAATATAGTTTTAAGGATTTAGAGCCATCTTCTTTTAACGCTTCTTCTTATTATCAGAATTTGTATGATATAAATTTTTCATTACCATCCCTTGATTCTGATATAGAATTATACAAAGAAGTAAATGATAATTTGATTAATAATCCCAATGATCCAGAATCCCATTTGCAGGCAGCTTATATGTATTTCTGTGTTGCGGAGAAAAGTAAGGCGCATGAAGAATTAGAAAAGTATTTAAATCTTTCTTATCATGAAAAAAACAAAGATTATTACATCCAGTTATTTGATGCTGTTTATTGTGGGAATATAATTTTCCCAAAGGATTATTCATCTTTTGGTGATTGTTATGCAAGCGACAAAAAGGATTTCTATAAATATGGCGTTTGGAATATACAGACATTTTGTAATAAATTAATTTCAGATAATGACTTGTCTAATGAAGAGAAATATGAAATAATGGGTGCTATTTATGATGATTACAATTTAAAATATTTTTATGGGTTTGACGTATTTGATGGAACAAAACAAGAAGCTATAGAATATTTAAAAAATAGAATGGAAAAGTCTGGATTAATGGTTAATGAGACTAGCTCAATAAAAGAAGAGACTTTTTTAGAGCCAGAGAATTCCTTAGAATTAATAGATGAGCCCTCAAATAATAACATAAACTACACATTATTTGTTGTTTTAGGAATTGTTGGATTATTATCTATGATTTATTTTGTAAAAAGAAAATAAATTGTAATTTAGTCAACTTTACAGATATAAGTTATCAAGTAAAATATAAACATTAATTAAAAACACATTGTTTTATGTACGTAAAAGGAGTCGGAATGACAAAATTCGATTATACACAAAAAGCCTGGTGGCAATTTGCCTACGAGGCAGGAATAGAAGCATTGCAAGATGCTAAATTAAAGATATCAGATATTGATGCCATTATTTTTTCTGGCATGTCTTCTGCATCTGGAGGAGAGCATCAAACACATAAAGTATCTGTGCTTTCTGATATTTTTAAAACTAATGTTCCTATTATAGAAACCCCATCAGTTTGTGCTGGAGGAGGTGTTGCTTTTTGGACAGCGAATCATTTAAAGGAATTCAAAAACATCTTAGTCTTATCAGGAGAGAGATTGGTTGATTCTAGATCTGAAGTCACAGTAGATTACATTTTATCTGCTGCAGAGAAAGTTATTGAGCAGAGAGAGGGAATGATATTTCCAACACAGAATGCTTTAGTATGGCAGAATTATAAAAAAGCATATGGAATAGACGATGAAGTCTTATCATTAGTAGCTGAAAAAAATCACATAAATGCAGTAAAGAATCCTCACGCATATTTCTATAAAAGACCAGTAACATTAGAACAGATTAAAAACTCTCCAATAGTATCAGATCCATTAAGAGCTTTTCATTGTTCTTTATCTGTTAATGGTGGAGCAGCTGTTGTTATATCATCTGAACCATCTGATATTGAAATCTTAGGTTCTGGCTTTGCCACAGATTATATTTTAACTTTTAGCAGAGATGTCACTACTAATTTTAATGCAACAAGAAAAGCAGCAAACATTGCATATAAGGAAGCAAAGATTTTACCAAAGGATATTGATATAGCAGAAGTACATGATGCTTTTGCATCAGTTGAGGTTTTCTCTTGTGAAGATTTGGGCTTTGCTGAAAATGGAAAAGCACCAGAATTAATCAAACAAGGATATTTCAATCACGATGGAAAACTTCCAACAAATGTATCAGGAGGTTTAAAAGCAAAAGGTCATCCAATATCAGCAACAGGACTTGCTCAGGTTTATGAAATAACAAAGCAACTAAGAGGATTAGCAGAAGATAGACAAGTTCCTGGTGTTAAAGTAGGACTTACCCATAATATAGGAGGAGCAGGGGGGAGTGTTACAGTTCATATATTCAAGAAAATATAATATGTTTTATAAATGCCCACAATGTAATAAGGTTTGGCAATTTCCTGTCAAAAAATGTCCAGAGTGTTTTGTAGATGTAGAAAAACAACTAAGTAATAATATTAAGGTAATTTCTGTTTCAAAGGTTAATGTTCCTACATTACAACATCCACAAGTTCCTTTTTATGTATTAGTGTTAGAAGATGAGAATAAAAATAAATGGAATTTCAAATCAGCCAAAGAATATCACGAAGGAGATAACTTCAAGATTTCTCAAATTAAAAGTAAAGATGATGTTGCTGTTTGGTCATATAAGTATGACTATTTAGAAACATTTCAATATCTAGACTATATCCTAAATACAATAGAGATAACTCCAGAAACAAAGATTTTGATTCTTCCTTCTCTTTATTCTGCTAAGCATCCATATTTAAGAGAAAACACCAGTCCAGAGTTTTTAGATGGATGTTTAGAATTCTTAATTGCAAAAGGTGCTAATACACAGAATATAGTATTAGGTGCTCAGAGTTTTGATGATATACCAATTCAAGTAAAGGCAAAGAAATCCCTTTTATTAGATGTAGTAGCAAAGTATAATGTAATGCCTTTAATACTTTCAGATCAAGAAACTCAAGAAAAAGAAGGGCAGAAGATTATAGACACAAAAGTAGATTTAATAATCAATCTTCCTATACTTAATGTAGGTCATGCAAATGCATCATATAATTTACTATACTTATTAGAGAAAGATAACTTTTTGTCACAGAAACAAGAATACCCAGAAGAAGATATTATTAAAAAACTTCTAAGAAATCTTCCACAAGTTCTGACTATTGCAGATGCTGTTGAAATCTCAAATCAAGATCTAATTAATAAATTTACTTCCAATGTATATGCAAGTTACAATTCATTGTATTTAGATAGGATTTTTGGGGAAGCTGTAATGGATGAGAATATGCCAAAGATTTTAGATAATATTAAATTAACAGATATTAATATGGCTGGAAGGTCAATGTTAGAAATTAAATTTAAATTAAGAAATTAATATGTTTAAAGATAAAGTAGTTTTGATAACTGGTTCATCTCAAGGTATTGGAAAGGCAATAGCTCTGCATTTTGCAAAACAAGGAGCTAATATTGCTTTAAATGATATTTTGAATCAGGAAGAAAAATTAAAAGAAACAAAAAAAGAAATAGAATCTTTAGGAGTAAAAGCAGAATATTTTATTGCTGATGTTTCTAAGATAGACGATACAGAGAAAATGGCAAATGACATTAAAGAGAAAATGCAAAGTCTTGATGTCTTAATAAATAACGCAGGTATTACACAGGATAAGACTTTGAGAAAAATGACTCCAGAAGAATGGAGTAGAGTAATAAATATTAATCTAACAGGAGTATTTAATACAACCAAATCTTGTTTAGAATTATTATTAGAAAGCAAAGGTAATATTGTTAATGTGTCTTCTGTGGTTGGTCAGTCTGGTAATTTTGGACAAACCAATTATTCTGCATCAAAAGCAGGTATAATTGGATTCACAAAGTCATTGGCAAAAGAAGTAGGAAGAAAAGGAGTGAGAGTAAATGCAGTTGCCCCAGGATTTATTAATACTGAGATGGCAAAAAAAATACCACTTACAGTACAATTAGCAGTAAAGCAATTAACTGCTTTGGGAAGATTTGGAGAAGTAGATGAGATTGCAAAAGTAATTTCATTTCTAGCAAGTGATTCAGCAAGTTTTATTACAGGGTCTGTAATAAATATTGATGGAGGTTTAGCGTTTTAAAATAAAAAATAAAAAAATAATGTTAGTTATAAATCAAAAAGAAGTTCAGAAATTAATTTCACCAAAAGAAGCAAAAAAGATTGTTAATGCAGTAGAAAAATCATTCGGAGATTATGGAAAAAAGAAAGTACAGATGCCTTGTAAGATGTATTTATATTTTAAAAAAGAAAATGGAGATTTGAGAATAATGCCTTCATATTCAGATACTTTGAAAATAGCAGGAACAAAGATTGTTAATGTTCATCCTAATAATCCAAAAAAGGGGTTAAAAACTGTTATGGCTGTTATCCTTTTAAATGATCCTAAAAATGGACTTCCATTAGCAATGATGGATGGTACATATATTACAGCAATGAGAACAGGAGCAGCAGGAGCAGTAGGTACAAAGTATTTAGCAAGAAAAGATTCAAAGACAATGGGTATTATAGGAGCAGGAGATCAAGCTTTCACTCAGATTATTTGTTCAATTTCAATTAATAAGAAAATCAAAGATATTACAATATTTGATTTAGATACAAAAAGAGTTAGATCTTTAGCAGCAAAATTAAGACCATATGGAGTTAAGGTTACTGTTGCAAAAGATATTAAAGAAGCAGTTCAGAAAGATGTTTTGATTACAACAACTCCAGTAAGAAAACCAATTATTAAAAAAGAATGGATTCTTCCAGGAACACATATCAATGCTATTGGAGCAGATGCTGAAGGTAAACAAGAATTAGATTCAGGAATCTTAAAAGTTGCAAAGATTATTATTGATGACTGGGCACAAGCAAGTCATTCAGGAGAAATCAATAATGCAGTTCGTAAGGGACTTATCACAGAGAAAGATATTCATGGAGGATTGGGTGATATAGTTGCGAAGAAACTTGTAGGAAGAACAAATGATAAAGAAATAACAATTTTTGATTCAACAGGACTTGGAGTACAAGATTTATATACAGCAGATTTAGTGTATAAATTAGCAAAGATAAAGAAGGTTGGAAAGATTGTAAAAATAATATAAGCATGTTGTATAACAAAGAACAGTTAAAAGAAATAATCCCATATGATGATCCATTTATGTGGGTAGAGGAAATAGAAACAATGGATAGTAGTTCTATTGTTGGATATTATCATGCTCAAGAAACAGAAGAGTATTTCAAGGGACATTTTGTAGATTTTCCTATAATGCCTGGAGTATTGATAGTGGAGGGGATTGCACAAACTGCAACAGTTTTATTAAGACAACAAATTAAAGATAATGCTAATAAACATTTACTTGCATATCAAGTAAGAAATGCTGCTTTCTTTTCTCCGGTTCTTCCAGGAGATAAAGTAAAATATAAAGTAAAGTTGTTAGGATTTTACGAAGAAAAGATAGCAAATTTTTATGGAGAAGCTTTTGTAAATGATGAAAAGAAAACAGAAGTAAGATTTTCTGTAGCTGTTATGGATAAAAAAGAGATGGCAAATAAATTTAAAAAATCATGAATACATTACCAAATCTTAAAATAGGAAATGTTGTAGCTAAATATCCAATTATTCAAGGAGGTATGGCAGTGAGAGTGTCTCTTCATAAACTTGCAGGGAATGTTGCAAAGAATGGAGGTATAGGAATAATTGCGATATCTGGTATGACTGATCCACAAGAAGTAAGAGATGAGATAAGAAAAGCAAGAGAAATTGCAGATGGTGGAGTTGTTGGAATAAATATCATGGGAGTTATTGGGCAGTTTACTCAATTAGTTGATGCTGCTGTAGAAGAAGGAATTGATTTAATTATTCAAGGAGCAGGGTTTAGACCAGATATATTTGAGACAGGAAAGAAATATAATATACCTATAGTTGCTATTGCGACTTCTTTGAAAGTAGCCCAAAAAGCCCAAGATTTAGGAGCTAGCGCAGTAGTGATTGAGGGAGCAAACGCTGGAGGTCATTTAGGATTTAAAAAAGAACATCCTTTTAGAGAAGCAATGGATATTATAAAAGATCTTAAAGGTATAGTAACAATTCCAATAATAGCAGCAGGAGGAATATTTGATGGAAAGGATATAGTAGAAATGCTTAGAGAGGGATTTGCTGGAGTTCAAATGGGAACAAGATTTATTGCAACAGAAGAATGTGACGCAGATATAAAATTCAAACAAACAATTGTTGATGCAAAAAAAGAAGACGTTGTGTTAATGAGATCTCCTGTAGGTCTTCCAGGAAGAGCAGTGAAGACTCCTTTAATAGAAAAAATTAAAGAAGGAACAGCACCAAAAGCAGTTGGGTCTGAATGTGTTGGGTGCATTGGTCCTGTATGTGATAAATCATATTGTATTTTAAAAGTATTAGAGAACGCAAGAAAGGGAGATTTAGAAAATGGTTTAGTATTTTCTGGAACAAATGCTTGGAGAATAGATAAGATTATAACAGTTAAAGAGTTGATAGATGAATTAGTAAGTGAGGCAAACAGTATATTAAAAGAAAATCCAATTAAGTAAATATGTTTTTAAATAATAGAATTACAAAGTTATTGAATATTGAATATCCAATTATTCAAGGAGGTATGGCAGGAGTATCAGAAGCAATTTTAGTTTCTGCAGTTTCAAATGCAGGAGGTTTAGGAACAATAGGTTCTGGCTTTGCAACTCCACAGTGGTTGGAAGATGAAATAAAAAAGACAAAAGAATTAACAGACAAGCCTTTTGGTGTTAATTTGTTAATGCAGAATCCTAAAGTAGGGGAGTTAGTAAAGATTATTATAGAACAGAAAGTTCCAGTTGTTTTCACTGGCGGAGGAAATCCAATGCCAATCGTTTCTGTTTTGAAACAAGCAGGAATAAAAATTATTCCAGTAGTGCCATATGCAAGACTTGCAAAGAAAATGGAAGATGCAGGAGCAGATGCTGTGGTAGTTGAAGGGACAGAATCAGGAGGTCATATTGGAGAAAGTACAACATTTTGTTTAATACCCCAGACAACAAGTAAGCTAGAAAAGATTCCTTTGATTGTAGGTGGTGGGATTTATGATGGGAAGACTATGGTTGCTGCAATGGCTCTAGGAGCAGATGCTGTTCAGCTTGGAACAAGATTTATGGCAACCACAGAATGCCAGATTCATGATAATTACAAGAATGCAATAATTTCTGCAAAGGATGAAGATATTACAGTAATAGCAAGATTTACAGGTCATCCAGTAAGAGTTATTAAAAATCAATTTGTAGAAAAGATCAGAAAATTAGAATCATTAAATCCTTTTCCAGAAGAAGTTAAAGCAGAGAGATTCGCAGGATCAAAAGTTGGAGCAGGTAATACAGACTCAGCTCCTTTGTTATGTGGGCTGTGCGCTGGTTCAATAAATGAAATTAAAACTTGTGATGATACTATCAAAGAAATTGTAGAAGATTTTGATAAAGTAACTAAGAGTCTTAACCAAAATTTATGAACACAATAGTTTCATTTATTTCTTCAATAACATTAGCACCTCTAATTAGATGGTTGTTTATTAAAGAGGTAAGAGGTAAAGAGAACATTCCAGATCATAATTTTATAATGGCATCTAATCATCAGAGTCATATTGATTTGATATCAAATGGACAGGTTTTAGTCCCAAGAGTATTTAGATATATTGGACAGACAGATGCATATGTTGGGTTTGAAAGAATCATAAGAGATGTTGTTTATTTTATTTCTGGGACTATTAGAATGGATAGAACTTCAGCAGAATCAAAAGCAGAAGCAATGGAAAGAGCTCTCCAATTTTTACTTAAAGGAGAGAGCATTATTATCTTTCCAGAAGGAACAAGGTCTAGAACAGGAGAAATTGCAAGAGGTAAAAAGGGAATATCAGATTTATTGATAAAATCAGAGACTGCTATTCTGCCAACTGCAATATCTGGTGCATTTGAATTATTTCCTCCAGGAGGAAAAGTAAGAATCAAAAAGAATATTAGAATGAATATAGGAAAGCCTATGTATTTTAAAGAAGAGATTAAAAGGGCAAAAACAATGCAAGAAGGAACTCAAGAATACAAAGATATCTTACAAGAAATAGTAGATAAAATAATGGAAGAAATAAAAAGACTTAAAAATGAAATATTATGAGATGGCAATTTATATTACTATCTAATTTATTTATACACCCTCTAGCTAAGCATTATATCGAAACAATGGAGGGGCAAGAGAACATTCCAAAGAAAGGCGGTTTTATTGTTGCTTCAAATCACAATAATTCATTTGATCACTATATTATTAATTTTCCATTAAGAAGAAGACTAGATGATATTCGTTTTATAGGAGCTATAGATGAGATTAAAACTAAGTTGACAACTCCTATTTTCTATTATATAACTGATACGATACCTCTTTTAAGAAATAATGAGGAATCAAAGAAAAAAGCAGTAGAAACTGCAATAAAACACATAAAAGAAGGGAAAATACTCGTAATCTATCCAGAGGGGAATTTCTCTTTTAGAGATAGGCTTTTAAAGGCTAAAACAGGTATTGCTCATATGATATTTCAATCAGGAGCGCCTGTATTACCAATGGGTTTAAGGGGTAAGATATCTGATAAAAAGAAAAGAATATTAAAGATTGGAAAGCCTATGTATTTCAAAGAAGAAATACAGAAAGCCCAAAATCTAGATATTAGTTCAAAAGAGTATTACTATTTAAGAAGAAGTGTTACAGATAAGATTATGGAAGAGATTTCACTTCTTTGCTCAAAACCGTATCCAAAAAATTATGAATAAAATCTTAATATTAAACAGAGGAGAAATAGCATTAAGGATCATAAGAACATGTAAGGAAATGGGAATAAAAACAGTTGCTTTATGTCCTAAAAAAGGACTTGAAGATGATTTTCTAGAAACAAAACTAGCAGATGAGTTTTACTATTTAGGAAGAGAGGGAGTGGCAGGCTATTTAGATCAAAACAAGATTATAAAAATATGCAAGAAAGCAGGAGTTGATGCTATTCATCCTGGTTATGGTTTTTTGGCTGAGAATTCTGAGTTTGCTAAACTCTGTAAAGAGAATAAAATTAAATTTATTGGAGCAGAGCCAGAAGTTTTAAGAAGACTGGGAGATAAAATTGAAGCAAAAAAAATAGCAAAGAAATGTAGAATACCTATCCTACCTTCTACATTTAAGGAATGCGAAACACAGAAAGAAATAAAAGACAATGTAAAGAAAATAGGACTTCCATGTTTGCTTAAAGCAGTAGATGGAGGAGGGGGAATAGGTATTGAAGTAATTAATAAAGACAATAAAAAGAAACTTCTAGAAATCTATGAGAAATTAAAAAGAGTATCTTTTTCTGCCTTTGGATCAGGAAGAATCTTTGTTGAGAAGTTCCTAGAGAATCCAAGGCATATTGAAATACAAGTTATTGGAGATGGAAAAGGAAATGCTATTTATCTTTTCGAAAGAGATTGTTCTGTTCAAAGAAGACATCAGAAGTTAATTGAAGAAGCTCCATCATCTTTTATTGATAAGAGATTAAGAGAGAAAATGGGGAAAGACTCAGTTAAGATTATTAAACATCTTAAATATAGTGGAGCAGCAACAGTAGAATTTTTAGTAGATAGTAAAAAGAATTACTATTTCGGGGAAGTTAATCCTAGGTTACAGGTTGAACATCCAGTAACAGAATTAATCACAGGAATAGATATTGTAGAGCAACAGATTAGAGTTGCTAGAGGCGAGAAATTAAAAATCAGACAGAGAGATATTAAGTTAAGAGGATGGGCTATTGAATGTAGAATATGTGCTGAAGATCCTTTTAACAACTTTTCACCTGTAGCAGGGAAGATCAAGGAATATATAACACCCGGAGGAAAAGGAGTTGAGATTCATTCATTCTGCAAATCAGGACAGAGGATATTCCCATACTTTGATTCATTGATTTCAAAGATGGTAGTATTTGCTAAAGACAGAGAATCAGCTATTAAAAGAACACAGAGAGCTTTAGATGAATATGTTATTGGCGGAATACAGACTAATATACCATTTCATAAAGTAGCATTTGCAAATAAGAACTTTATCAAAGGAGATTTTTCTACATCTTTTATTAAAAAAGAAAAGATTCTGGAAACTCTGAAAGAGAAGTTTAAAAAAGAAAAGAAGAAAAAAACAAAAACAAGATTTGTAGATGAAGATGACTTAGCTGTTATTGTAGCTCATGTGTATAAGGACGCTGCAAAGAATGGAAAGACAGAAGATTTAAATAAGTGGAAATATTCCACAAGATTTGAATAAAAAATATGAAAAAAAGAATTAAATTAAAAGATAGTTTTTTAGACTTAGAAGCAGATATTATTGCTAGAGATGTTTTTAAGGTAGAGATAAATGACAAAGATTACTTCTTCATAGATAAACAAGGAGAACTAGAGCCAATCACAAAAGAACAATTATCTTTAATGATTGAATCAGAAGCAAACTACACAGGAGAGTCTTTAGATGATAATTTTAATGAGATTAAAGCACCTTTAGCAGGGACAATTTCTGTTTTATGGGTTAAACTAGGAGATAAGATAAAGAAAGGACAGAAAGTTGTTACATTAATTGCAATGAAAATGGAAAATGAAATACAAGCACAATCAGAAGGTGTGGTAGACAAGATACTTATTAAAAAAGATCAGGTCGTAAATAAGGAAGATGTTTTAGTAATATTAAAATGAGCGAGTTCAATATAAAAAGATATAAGGAATTAGAATCTACACAAGCAAAGGCAAAAGAATTTAATGAGCCTTGGACTGTTGTAGTGTCAGAATCTCAGAGTGAAGGAAAGGGAAAGGATACTAATGTATGGTATTCTCCAATAGGATCTTTGTATTTCTCTGTTGTACTTCCAAAGACTAATTTAGATGATTTACAGGCGGTGACAATACTTGTAGCATTTGTAGTATCAAAGATTCTAAAAGAGAAATACTATTTAGAGCCTATGATTAAATTACCAAATGATATATATGTAGAGGGTAAGAAGATTTGTGGGATATTAACTCAGAATGTAATAGAAGGAAATAATATTAAGAATTCAGTTATTGGTATAGGACTTAATACAAATACAGAAGAGTTTAGAGATGATCTAAACGCAACATCAATATATAATGAGACTGGAATTAAAGTAGATAATCAACTCCTATTAGATGAATTGTTAATAGGACTTAAAAAACTATTATGAAAAAAGAATTACAAAAATTAAATAAAAAAGAACAGGAAATAAACAATCCAAGCCTTATCAAGAAACAACATGATAAGGGTAAGCTTACAGCAAGAGAGAGGATTGATATGTTACTTGATCCTACCACTTTCTTGGAAATTGGGGCTTTTGTAGAAAGTAGATTTCAATCTGCAAAGAGAAACTTTGTTGGAGACGGAGTTGTGGTTGGCTCTGGTAAGATAAATAACAAAAGAGTATTTGTTTATTCTCAAGACTTTACTGCTCAAGGAGGATCATTGGGAGAACAGCATGCAAAAAAGATTGTTAAGGTTTTAAAACTAGCTAGAAAAACAGGAACTCCTGTTATAGGGATAATTGATTCAGGGGGAGCAAGGATTCAGGAAGGAGTATATTCTTTAGATGGATACGGAGAAATATTTAATCAAATTATTAAAGGATCAGGAGTGATACCACAGATTACAGTATTATTAGGTCCATGTGCTGGAGGTGCATCTTATGCTCCTGGTCTGTCTGACTTTGTATTCATGGTGGATGGTATTGCGAATATGTTTATTACAGGACCAGAGGTTGTAAAGAAAGTAACAGGAGAAGATGTGAGTTTTGATGACTTAGGAGGAGCAAAGACACATACTAGAATTAGTGGGTGTGCTCATATGATGTATAAGTCAGAAGAGGAATGTTTTATAGGAGTAAAGAAACTTCTGTCATACTTACCAAATAATAATCTATGTGATACTCCAAGAGAGAGGAATTTAATAGGGGAGGTGTTTGAAAAAGAAAGAAGCGATAAACTACTTGAGATAATTCCAGACTCAGATGTAAAAGGATATGATGTAAGAGAGATTATCAAAGAGGTTTTTGATAAAGCATCATTCTTTGAAATACAACCTGAATTTGCTGCAAATGTTGTAACAGGATTTGCTAGATTATCAGGATACTGTGTCGGTATTGTTGCTAACCAGCCTAGTGTATCTGCAGGTTGTTTAGATATTGATTCATCAGATAAGATTTCAAGGTTTGTGAGATTCTGTGATTCATTTAATATTCCTTTGATTAACTTAGTTGATACTCCAGGATATCTTCCAGGGAAAGATCAGGAGACTAAGGGAATCATTAGACATGGTGCTAAGGTACTATACTCATATTCAGAGGCAACAGTTCCAAAGATCTCTTTGATTTTGAGAAAGGCTTTTGGAGGAGCATATATTGCTATGTGCTCAAAGAAACTTGCTTATGATACAGTAATAGCATGGCCAACAGCACAGCTAGCTGTTATGGGACCAGAACAAGCAGTGAAGATTATATACAAAAGAGACTTAGCAGAAAGCAAGAATCCAGAGAAATTAGAAAAAGAATTAATAAAAGAATTAAAAGAGAAGTTCTTAAATCCTTTCCAGGCTGCAAAGGCAGGACAGGTTGATTTGGTAATTGACCCTATCAAAACAAGGGAGACTTTGCTTAATGTATTAGAATCTTTAGTGAATAAGAGAGAGGAGAAGATTTTAAGGAAACATGGGAATATTCCTTTGTGAATGGAAGGCAGAGCAGAGATGCTCTGTTTTTTGTGCTATGTGCAAAAAATGCACATTGCAAATTCGGATAAATTAGTCTTTTTTTATAATTTAGATATAATTTTAGGAAATGGGCGACTAAAATCTTAAAACAATATTTAAAAGAAGGCTATGTTTTTTAATGAAAAACGTTTATTAGAAGTATAATATGCACACACATATGGCATTTTTTGATAAAACTCCGAATCAAAATTAAGGGGAAAATGTATATAAAATAAAGGTTAAATGGATGATGATTTTTTGATTACATTAGAGTATAATCAAAATAGCTATATGATTATATTGTAGTGGATTTAAAAAGAGACTGGATAGGTGTTTTTTTGGTAGCTGCGAGCCATTGATTTTATTGGGCTAATCGGGAACGTGTAAAGTAAGTGTATAATACGTGTATAGTTTATACACGTTTTGAAGGCAGAAAGTACAATATAGATTTTTATATCATACTTTAAAGCTCTAAAGTAGGATATGGATATTTATATTGTACTTTAAGTCTCTAAAGTACAATATAAGTGTTGGGATGTATTGACATTTGATTAAATGTTTGTTAATATTAGATATTAGATTAATAAGTATTAACTAAAAATATATATGAAAAAAGAGTTTTATACAATAACAGAATTTGCCAAAATTTTAGGAATAAGTAGAGTGGCTATTTTTAATAAAATCAAAAAGGGAGAAATAAAGGCTGAAAGACTTGGTAATATGCATGCTATTCCAAAAGAAGAGTTGGATTTTGCTTTGGGAAAAGAATTATCAGAGGATCAAAAAAAAGAAATTGATATGGCAATGGACAAAGCAGTAAAAGATTATGGTGAGACTTTTGAACTATTAGGAAAGATATAATATGAAAAAGATTAATATAAAAGAAGTAGAAGAAATTTCATATTCTCTTGCAAAGAAACTTTTTTCATACAATGAAGAAATACCTCCATATGAATCAAGATTCAAAAATGTATTGGAGAGTTGTGTTTCTGTTCCATTCCAAGAGTTTGGAGGGGAGAGTAAATATAGAGGATTAATTCCGAAAGCTTCTATTCTTTTTTATTTGATGATTAAAAATCATCCTTTTCAAAATGGAAATAAAAGAATAGCAATGGCTACGTTGTTGTTCTTTTTATATAAGAATAAAAAATGGATTAATATTGACCCAATCAGATTATATGACTTCGCTATCTGGGTTGCAGAAAGTCCTGCTACAGCAAAAGATAGCGCAGTTGCTGCTATAGAAGTTTTTTTGAAGGGTTATTTAGTTAGTTTTAAGAAAATACAAGAAGAAATGAATAAATTTTAAATATGAGTAATTTTATTAAAAAGATAAGAATTCCTGGAACAAATAAACTTATTATGGCAGGATTCATAGATAATTATTTCAATGATAGAGAATATGCGATTTTGATAAGGAAAGACAAAAAAGACTTTAATTTAAATACAGATGAAAAGGACTGTGATATTTATAGTGAAGATGAATTAGATTTAAAATATATGCAAGATGCTGCTATGAGAGATAGTGAAGCAATATTAGGAGATGATATGTCAGAAGAGGAGCAAGCGTATTATCGTAGTAAATTATGATATACGAGAACATTCTTTTGTAAGAAAAGATTAAAACAGAGCAAGAACACTCTGTTTTTATGTTTAATATGGATACATATAATATTCAAGATTGTTACATTTATGATGCTATAGAGTATAAATAAATCATTGTAATATAAAGGTTCTTTGCCTGTACATGTTACATATATAAAATATAGATGTTACATATAAGCATTTTTACTTTTTAATATTTTTTGCTATACTAACAATACAATAAAATAACAGTTATTAAGATAACAGGGAGAGTTCTGGCTCTATGATCTGTTAAGCAACCCTCATTTATGAGAAGGTGCTAAATCCAGCCCCAATAGGGGAAAGATAAATAGGTCATCTTTTCTTTTTTGGGAAAGATTTTTTTATTTAAAAAAATTATGGAAGATAATATAAACAATAAAATATACGGTGTTTTGCAAAGAGTAAAAAGAGAATATGATATTAAAAAGAATATGCAGAAAACATCAGAATGTGTAACGCCAAAACATCCTGATAAAATGTGTGACAGAATGTCAGATGCTATTTTAGATCTTTGTATTCTAAAAGATAAAGAGGCAAGAGTTGCAGTGGAGGTTATGGGAGGACATGGCAAAGTATATGTTGTAGGAGAGATAAGTGTGGATTTAGAAGAAAGGGAAATAAAAAAAATAGTAAAAAGAATCTGTGGAATAGAAAATGTAGAAGTAAATTTAGTTAAACAGAGTAAAGACATAGCAAAGAAAGTAGATACAGGAGGAGCAGGAGACCAGGGAATAATGAGAGGATATGCATGTAATGAGAATAAGATGTTTCTTCCTCAAGAACACTATTTGGCAAAAGCAATGTGTATGCATCTTTATTCTTTATTTCCCGTAGATGGGAAAGTACAGATAACAACACAGGGCGATCATATCATATGTGTTGTGGCTAGTTTCTGCGGAGTAAAGAAAGAAAGATTAGAAGAAGAGATTAAAAAGATATGGCCTAATAATTATGATTTGTTATGTAATCCAGGAGAAGATTGGGATATAGGGGGATTTGATGCAGATACAGGACTTACAGGGAGAAAAATAGTAGTAGATAATTATGGGCCAAATATTGGAATAGGAGGAGGATGTTTTTCAGGTAAGGATTTAAGCAAAGTAGATAGAAGTGGAGCATTAATGGCAAGGAAGATAGCAAAAGAGATTATTATAGAAGGGAAATACAATGAAGTGTATGTTGATTTGGCTTATGCTATAGGAAGGAAAGACCCTGTCATGAAAGTGATATTTGTTATCGGAAATGGCAAAAGGGTTAAAAGACAATGTACATTAGATGCAGATGGAATGAGAAAGGAGTTGAAAATTGAGAATTTTGAGAAGTTAGCTGAATGGGGGATTGTTTGATTTTACAGGATTTTAGAGTTAATATAAAATTATGGAACAAGATAATAAGAAATTAAATAATCTGGAAAATAAAATATGGTTTAGGTTTGCAAAAGTTGTTTATATAATTTCTATTGTATTTTGGGCAGGAGTTATAGTGATGCTTTCATCTTTTGAAGGATGGGAAACATTGTTAGACGGTCCGATGATTTTATTCATAGGTCTTTTAATAATATGGATATTTTTCTTTTTTGTTAAAAAAGCCTTTTTGTATATAGTGGTGGGCAAGTAATCATAATGTATATTTATATTGATGAGAGTGGACAATTCAAAAAGAATGGACAGGAAGATTATTTTGTAGTTGCTTCTTTTATAATTAAGAATCATAAAAGAACTAGAAAGGAATTTAGAAAATGGCAAAAAGATAAGTTTCCTAGAAAAATGAAACATCAACCAGAGATAAAGTTCTGCGTTGACATTAACCCAAATTTAAGACTAAGAACAATACAATGTATTTCTGATTTAGATGTTAGGATTAGATATGCTTATATATTAAAAAAGAATATACCTCATATTTTTTGGAAGAAAGATAAATTGCAAAGTGGCAAATTATATATGCATATTATAGGAGAACTATTAGAAAGTTATTTGCCATTAGATAACGAAGTTAGGGTATTTTGTGATCAGAGACATTTGAAGGGAATAAAAAGATCTGAATTTAAAGAAACTTTAAAAATGCATTTATTGACGAAGATGCCTAGCGGAAGTAGGGCACAAGTAGAAATGATTAATTCTGTATCTGATTATAATATTCAAATAGCTGATTGGATTGTAGGTGCTTTGGCAAGATTTTTAGAAAAGAAGGAGTTAGGAGAAGAAATGTTTGGTTTATTAAAAAATAATATTATAGATGATGGATTGGAACTCTTTGAAACATCGACATTGCTTACGAAACAAAAAACTCAGGAAGACTGAGTTTTTTGTTTGAAGCAACGTCTTAGTAAACGGGATTCCATGACTTAAGTCTCGAATTCTCCGAGGGAACATCATGGCGTTTATTAAGCTATTATTGTATGCTTCAATTAAATTATAAGTCAATTATAGGTCAAATGTCAACCCACCCTGTGGATAATTTGCCTTTGATTTTATTAGATAATATAGAAGAAATTGAATATTCAATAAGCCAATTATAGGTCAAATGTCAACCCACATAATCTATTATAAGTTGTTTTTTTGTTGATTTTATAGGGTTTTAGTAGTATTATGAAATTATGGATAAAAAAGAAATAAAATTTTAAATATGAGTAATTTTACTAAAAAAATAAGAATTCCTGCAACAAATAAAATTGTTACAGCAGGATTCATAGATAATTATTTTGGACATAGAGAATATGCGATTTTAATAAGGAAAGACAACAAAGATTTTGATTTAAACACAGATGAAAAAGATTGTAATGTTTATAGTGAAGATGAATTAGATTTAAAATATATGCAAGATGTTGCCATGAGAGATAGTGAGGCAATATTAGGAGATGATATGTCAGAAGAGGAGCAGGAATATTATAGGAAGAAATTGACTGAGGGAGAGAAGGGGGGAGATTAATGAAGCTATGGATAAGGCAGTTAAAGATTATGGTAAGACATTTGAGTTGTTGGGAGATGATTGATTTTCAATCAAGGAAAATAATTAAATAAGGAATAGGTATTGATAAAATAAAATATGACAAAACAATCTTCAAACAAAAATTTGCATAAAGCATCAAAAGCAAAAAAGGATGAGTTTTATACTCAACTTGTTGATATTGAAAGAGAGCTAAAGCATTATAAAGAACACTTTAAAAATAAAGTTGTTTATTGTAATTGCGATGATCCTCGTGTAAGTAATTTTTTTCATTATTTTTCTTATAATTTTGAAAAACTTGGTTTGAAGAAATTGATTGCAACTTGTTATAAAAATCAGCAAATAGATTTATTCAGTCAGAATGATTCTGAAAAAGCAATTTATTTAGAATACAAAGGTGATAAAAATGAAAACTATGTTCCAGATTTTAATGAAATTGGGATTAAGCATTTGAAGGGTGATGGTGATTTCCGTAGTGATGAAAGCATTAAGCTTTTAAAGGAGGCAGATATTGTCGTAACTAATCCACCATTTTCTTTATTCAGGGAATATGTTACTCAACTAATTGAATATGATAAAAAATTTATAATAATTGGTCATCAGAATGCAATAACTTATAAAGAAATTTTTAAACTTATAAAAGAAAATAAAATTTGGCTTGGTTATGGTTTTAAAGGTGGCGCTGGTCATTTTATTAATATGCATTATAAAGATTATGCTGTTGCAGGAGATCATAAAGAGGGGATGTATGGGGTTAATTGGTTTACAAATTTGGAGATAAATAAACGTCATGAGGATTTGATACTTTATAAAAAATATTATGGGAACGAAGAAGAATATCCAAAATATGATAATTATGATGCTATTAATATTGATGTGACAAAAAATATCCCAATGGATTGGAAAGGAGCAATGGGGGTTCCGATTACTTTTATGAATAAGTACAATCCAGACCAGTTTGAAATAATAAAATTTCGTAAAGGTGACGACAGTAAAGACTTAAGTATAAATGGTAAATATACATTTTTTCGTATAATTATCAAAAACAAGAAAGTAATAAAATAAATTTATGGATAGCAATAATAAATCAAAATTATATATTTCAATAAGTAAAGAGCACGAAGAAAATTTGATCAAAATCGAAAAGATTTTTAATGATTTCGATACAAAAGTAAGTGCAAATTTGATGAGGTTCTCTGCTGAAGATTTGCCGATGCAAATTATAATAAATATTGTTGCTGGCGGATTGGCATGGGATTTATTTAAATTAGCAATTAAGAAAATTTATCAAATTTTTTCAAGAGTTAATATTACTATAAGGGATAAAGATTCAATTATGTATGCAATAAAAAGTGATTTTACAGTTATAGTTGTAGTGTCACCTGACAGAAAGAAAGAATTTGAGCATATTAAAAATTTTGATGATTTGGCTGAATATATAGATTCAAGAAATAAAAAATAAATTTATGGAAATTAAACTTAAAAAAATTACAGTCCGTGAATTAATCAAGGGTTTTGAAGATAACGATGAGAATGGAGTTGTAGGTTATGATGGTAAGCTTGATATTCGTCCACCATATCAAAGAGAATTTATTTATAAAGATAAACAGAGAGATGCTGTTATTGATACTATTACAAAAGAGTTTCCCTTGAATGTGATGTATTGGGCAGTTAGGGAAAATGAAGATTTTGAGATAATTGATGGGCAACAACGTACAGTTTCAGTTTGCCAATATGTAAATGGTGATTTCTCCGTGGATGGATTAGCTTTTCATAATTTAACAAATGATAAAAAGGAGCAGATTTTAAATTATGAATTAACTGTGTATTTTTGTTCTGGTACTGATAGCGAAAAATTAGAATGGTTTAAAATAATTAATATTGCTGGAGAGAGATTAACAGATCAAGAGTTAAGAAATGCGGTTTATTCAGGGTCATGGGTTTCTGATGCCAAGCGTTATTTTAGTAAAAATGGTTGTGCTGCATATGGAATAGGAAGTGATTATTTGAATGGTTCACCAATACGACAGGAATATTTAGAAACTGCTATTAAATGGGTTTCTGATGGAGATATTGAAGAATATATGTCAAAACATCAGCATGATCAAAACGCGAGTGCTTTGTGGAGATATTTTCAAGATGTGATTACTTGGATAGAATCAACTTTTACTAATAAAAGGAAATTTATGAAAGGAGTGAATTGGGGCATGCTTTATAATGATTATAAAGATGGAAAGTATGATACTAACAAAATTGAAGAAGAAACGGCGAAATTGATACTTGATGATGATATAAAAAAGAAAAGTGGTATTTATCCATATATATTAACTCGTGATGAAAAATATCTTTCTATTCGTGCATTTTCTGATGCTGAAAGACAAAAGATTTATGAGAAGCAGAAAGGTATTTGTGTAAAATGTGAAGAACATTTTGAAATAGAAGAAATGGAGGCAGATCACATAACACCGTGGCATAAAGGAGGAAAGACAATAGAAGATAATTGTCAGATGTTGTGTAAAGATTGTAATAGAAGGAAGTCTGGAAAATAAGATTGTTAGAAAAATGATTAATTCTCTAATAAAAACTCAATCAAATACAGAGAATCCCAAACAAGATAACTCCGATAAAAAACAATTGTTTGATTCTCATTTAAAATCAGCCTCTGATTATCAAGAAGAGTGGTCTTTTATTGCTAATGCAAATCATAGTACAAAGAGTAGGGCATTAGATAACATCTCATATAATTTACAATATATAGAATTTCAAATTAAGTTATATAATGAATATCAATTTTATTTGACACCACGTAGTGGCAAGCCCCGTCCTTTAGGGCGGGGATAACACTTCCC